>JAHZLQ010000032.1 GCA_022599775.1 Gammaproteobacteria bacterium | reverse complement strand
GCGGAAGTTGCCGGTGTCCGCTCTCGTAGGCGTCGCGATCTTCGTCATTGAGGAAGATTGCTTGACGGGCATTGCCGCGCGCCATCACATGATGGATCGCGCCGGGGAATTCGATGCGTAGAGGACGGGCCATGCGGGGAACGTAGCGAAGCCAAAGAAATTTGGCAAGGAACAAGACCTGACCCCGACGTTTGCGACGTTTGCTTGAGTTCCCCCTTGATGCTGCCGCCGATCCCGAAGATGTAGCCGCTGGGGTCGGTGTAGGCCAGGGGATTGTTGATGGCGTAGCTGTAACGGTTGTAGGTCTGTAGCGCCTGCGGTGACTGAATGACGGGGTCGGCGCTGAGGAAGCGGCCGATCCTCGGGTCATAGATGCGGCCATTCATGTGGATCAGGCCGAAGTCGTCGAGGTGTTCGTGGCCGGTGTAGCCGCGGTCGGTTTCGATGCCTTCGACGGTGTCGTTGGGGTCCGGGGTGCCGTCGGAAAAGCGGCGCTTGCCGAACGGTTCGTAGCCGAGTTCCTCGACGGCGACGCTGTCTTCGCTGACCACGTTGACGGAGCCCAGTGCGTCGTGGTGCAGGTACTGGATGGCGATGGTGACGCCGAAGCCGTTTTTCTTGACGACGGCGACGGCGACGGCGACGGTGCGCCCGCCAGCATTGACGTAGAGCCGATGCTGGGAGGTCAGATAGGCGGTGGTATCCTTTTCGTAGAGCAGGCCGCCGGCACTGTCGGGGTGGACGTAGACGGTCCGTTCTTAGGTGGTATTGTCAACAGCGCAACGCAAATCGAGGGTTACGGTATGAGCCAGTTCTTACTTCCGGGGATCGATCCCGTGGCGCTCAGCCAAGACGAAAAAGCGTTCTTCGCGCAGCTCGGCGCGCGCATGGCGCAGCTCAGAAAAGCCCAGGGCATCACCCAGGTGCAGATGGCCGAGTGGCTCGGCGTCTCGCAGCAGACGGTGAATGCCTACGAGGTCGGCCGCCGCCGCATCCAGGTGTCGGCGCTGCCTACCGTCGCCAAGCTGCTGGGCGTGGCGCTGGAGGAGCTGATCGGCGAGCCGCCGCAGCCCGGCAAGCGCGGGCCGGCACCGAAGCTGCAACGCCAGATGGAGCGCATTCAGGAGCTGCCCAAGCCCAAGCAGCGCTTCGTGATGGAGATGCTGGATACCGTGCTGGCGCAGGCCAGTCGCTAAGGAGAAAAGCCCATGAGCGTCAATGCCGATGTGCTGTACGAGAAGCTCAAGGCCCTGCCGCCGCAGCGTCTGGCAGAGGTCGAGGATTTCATGGATTTCCTCGCGCGCAAGGAAACGCGCAGCGCCGCCCTGGACCGCTTGCTGGCCATCGCGCCGGCGCTGGAAGCGGCCGGTACGGAAACACCCATGACAGACGAAGAAGTCAACGCCTTCGTGAATGCGGAGATCAAGGCGTATCGCGCCGAGAAGCGCGCAGCGCAGGACAAAGCCAAGGGCCGCAGCTAAGGTGCGGCTGGTGCTGGACAGCAATGTCGCGCTGTCGGCGCTGATCTGGCGTGGCACGCCGTATCGGCTGCTCGAAGCCATCCGCCGGATGGAGACGGTGCAGCTGTTCAGCAGCGAAGCATTGCTCACCGAGCTGGCCGAGGTCTTGAGTCGGCCGCATCTGGCCAAGCCGCTCACCGCCATCGGCCGCAGTGCAGCCGAGGTGTTTGCCGACTATGCGGCGGCGGTGGAAATCGTCGCCCCCGCCTTCGTCCCCAAGGTCTGCCGCGATCCGGATGACGATCAGGTGCTCGCCGCAGCGATCGCCGCCAAAGCCGATCTCATCGTCTCCGGCGACAAGGACCTACTCACGCTCGGGAGCTTCCAGGGCATCCCGATCACCACGGCGGCGCGGGCGGTGGAGAGAATCACAGCCCGTCCTTGACGCAACAAGGTCGGGGTCAGACGCAAGGTCGGGGTCAGATCTTGCGCCTTGACGCAGGTCGAGTAGTGCAAACCGAAGTGCGCACCGGTCTGCGGAAGTTGCCGGTGTCCGCTCTCGTAGGCGTCGCGATCTTCGTCATTGAGGAAGATTGCTTG
The DNA here is from genome assembly GCA_022599775.1 of Gammaproteobacteria bacterium. Lineage (GTDB taxonomy): Bacteria > Pseudomonadota > Gammaproteobacteria > Nevskiales > Nevskiaceae > Banduia. The sequence continues at coordinate 67,625 of JAHZLQ010000032.1, read as the reverse complement.
ACGGGCATTGCCGCGCGCCATCACATGATGGATCGCGCCGGGGAATTCGATGCGTAGAGGGCGGGCCATACGGAGGAACGTAGCGAAGCCAAGGAAATTTGGCAAGGAACAAGACCTGACCCCGAAGTTTGCATGACCCCGAAGTTTGCAAGACCTGACCCCGAAGTTTGCCGAAGTTGCAGCACGTGCCTTCGCTATCGGCATACAGCTGATCGCCAGGGCTAAGATCGGATCGTCCGCCAACGCGGCTTTCGTAGTAGTCGGCGGCTGATACGAGGGTCTGGAGAAATGCAGCCGTGACCGCCCCATTTGCGAAGTCTCCGCCAACGCCGAAACCACAGTGACGGCCGGCGTCGTAGTTCAGTAAGGCATGTAGCAACCTGAGCCCTCGTGCGCAACTGCGGCTACGACATCGCCTCGGAGCTCCAAAGTCACACGACACCGTTCTCTGCGGATCCCATGCATCCCCCAGAAATCGTCGAACGTGAGAACCTTGTTCCCTGCGGTGAGTTCGGCCGCCCGGTCTGGCTGCCTCGTCCCCGTGCACTCTTTCGTGGTCGCGAAGGTCGAATAAAGCTTGCCAATACAGGATTCCATTTCATAGGAAAAACGGTCGCGCATCTGCTTCGTGGTGGGTGTGCATCCCGCAACAAGAATGACGAGCGCAACTACGATTTGGCAGCGCATGGTGGTCACCTCCGCCGCCGGTCGAGGGGGCTTGGGGGGCTTGGGGTCAGGTCTTGCTCCTTGACAAACCCGCCGGTCGAGATCTCGTGTTATCCGGCTTACCGCCGAGTAGTACAGATCGACGTACGCGCCGATCTGCGGCGATGTATAGGTGCCGCTATCAAACGACACACGAACAATCGTGCGCGCGGTTAGGTCGCTCGCAGACCCACGGGCACCAAGCTGAGGATAAATTTGCAACGTCCGTCCATTGTCGGCCACGGTCGCCGAGTTCTGTTCAACAAAGCGGAACGGTTTATCTGAGAGTTGCAGACAAGCTCACCTCTCGCTCCTCGGGCTCAATCGCAGCATCCGCCGCGTCCTGACGAGCAGAGCTGCGCATTTAGGGGGCAATGACGGCTAGCCGTTATGCTTTTTCGCAGACAAACTCTTATGGTAATTGATGCGATTCAATGCGCCAGATGCAGTCCGCATTCGCGATCTTCCTCGCCCTTGGTCGGATCGTAGTAATCGAAGTTGTTCGGCAGGCCGAACTTCTTGATGTACTGGAACAGGTCCCGGCTGGTCCAGCCCAGCAGCGGAGCGACCTTGACGATGCCGTCGGCGTTGGTGCTCACGGCCTCCATCTTGGCGCGTTCCTCGGTTTCCTCGGAGCGCAGGCCGGTGATCCAGTAGTTGGGTTTCAATTCGGCCAGCGCGCGCTCGAACGGTTCGATCTTGACTTCGCGGGTGAAGGCCTCGTGGCGAGGGTCGTCGAACTCCGGCAACGGCCCGTCCACGGCTTCGCGGTGGGCGCGTGAGCGGCGCGGATGGTAGACCTTGAGATTGAGCTTGAGGCGCCGCACCACCTCGTCGATATAGCGGTAGGTGGCCGGGGTCGCATAGCCGCTGTCCATCCACACGATCGGCAGCTCGGGCGACACGCGGGTCACCATATGCAGCAGCACCGAGGCATAGGGGCTGAAGCTGGTGGTCGCGATCGCCGGTGCATTCTGCGCCAGTGCCCATTCGATCAGCTTCAGCGGCGCATCGGCCGACATCTGATCTTGAACCGGAACGTCGCGGGAAATCTCGCGGGGGGCAGTCATGACGCACTCCAATCGAACAACGGGAACGAAGTATAAGGAGCCCGCATGCTAGATTCCGCGCTCGGAAACATTCGTCATATTGATATGCCAAGACCGCCCGACCGGGACGAGACCGGGGGCGCCCCCACGGCATCCTCGCTGCCGCTGTGGCCGGAGGACGCCGCCATCGAGCTGTTTCACCAGCAGCCCACCATGGGTGCGATCCGGTTCTCGGATACCGCGATCTACATCGAAGAACTGCGCGCCGAAATCGAGACGCAGGCGCTGAATCGTGAGCGTACCGAGCCGATTGCCGGCGGTGCCTTCAAGCTGCACGACGTGGATCAATGGACCTCGCCGGCCGCGAACCTGGTGACCGCCCGTGCGCACAAGCTGGTGATGTCCATGCTCAATAGCGAACGTCTGAACCTGCAGGCTGCTTCGGCCATTGTGGTGCCACGCGGACGCGCGCTGCCGGCGCGCGCCGTCAATGGTTCCGGCGCTTCGGCGGTGATTTTGCTGGCCGGCAGCGGCCTGTATCTGCAGCATGAACGGATCGGTGGGCTGACCGTGCAGGCGCCGCATGAGGCACCCGGCCTGATGCTGGCGCATCCGAGCACGATGCGGCCCTGCGTTCGTGAAAACATCGCGCTGAGGCCCGTGGTGATCGTGGTCTGGGACTACAGCCTCGAATGACGACGCAAGCCGACACCGCCCGCTCCGCCGACGTGCGCGCGCCGGCCTACCGCGATTTGCCGCAATGGCAGTCTCGATCGCCATCCGCCGACCGTCGTGGTGCGCTCATGCGAGGCCGCCATCGTGCAGGCGAACCGAGCTTGCACTTCGTTCACGGCAACGGACTCAGCGGTGGCGTCTATTGGCCGTTCCTGGCGCCATTGAGCGAAGGCTACGGCCTGATCACGCAGGATCTGGAAGGCCACGGCGAGTCCGATCCGGTGCCCGGCTTCGGTGGTGCGGCGCTCCTGACGGCTCGCCTGTTGGACAACCTCGAAGCGCTGCGTGGCAATGCCGGCGCGGTGATCGGGGTCGGGCACAGCTATGGCGCGGCGCTGAGCCTGTGCATGGCGGCCCTGCAACCGCAGCGTTTCTCGGCGTTGGTGCTGTTGGACCCGATCCTGATGCCCTTGCGAACCTGGCTGGCATCCTGGGCCGCCGCGCGTCTCGGGCTGCACCCGCTCGCCAAGGGCACGCGCCGCCGCCGCCACGTCTGGCCGGACCGCGACTCGGTGCTGCGGCATCTGCGTGGGCGCGGTGTCTACGCGGGCTGGGACGAGGCCGCGCTGGCGGCCTTTGCCGACGAGGCACTCAGGCCCACGGATGCCGGCCTGGAACTGAGTTGCCCACGCGAAATGGAGGCTTCGATCTACGAAAGCCCGATACTGCCGCGCCGTCGCATGCACACGATCACCGTGCCGGTGCTGGTCATCAGCGGCGATCGCAGCTATCCGTTCATGCCGGCCAGCGTGGCCGGATTGCAACGCGCCAATCCCCGGGTACAGGCGCAACAGGTGTCCGGCGGGCACTGTTTCATGCTCGAACGGCCACAACAAACGGCTGACCGCGTCCGCGCATTTCTCGCCGAAAACGGCCTGTCGCCCGAAGTCGGCCCGGCATGACTGCGACCCTTGCCGCGCGCGGCGCATCAACACCAACAGAGATGCGAGCCACTTTCGACGCAGCGCTGTCCGCCGAAACGCTGGCACGAGCGCGCACCGGCGCGCGCGATGCGCAGGAGCTGATCTACCGCGCATTCGAACGCCCGGTCTACGCGCTGGTGCGGCGCATGGTCGGCTGCCCGGACACCGCGCAGGACCTGATGCAGGACACCTTCCTGCGCGCCTTCAAGTGTCTGGGGCAGTACCGCGGGGACGCACCGTTCGGTGCCTGGTTGCGGCGTATCGCCGCGACCGAGGCCTTGATGCACCTGCGACGCGGGCGGCTGACGCTGGAGCTGTTCGCGCCGGAGGAGGCGCCGCCGGCGGCACTGGTCTGGCACGACAGCTCGACCGTCGACCTCGAACGGGCCCTGGGTCTGTTGCCGGAGGTGCCGCGTGCGGTGCTGTGGCTGTATCACGTGGAAGGCTATACACATCAGGAAATTGCAGGCATGGCGGGCAAGTCCGTGAGTTTTTCGAAGTCTCAACTGGCCCGCGCCCATCGGAAGTTGCGCACGTTGCTGGTGACGGAGGGGGCGCCGGCGCAGCAGCAGGAGGTGAGCCCATGTACGCCCAAGACACTGGCGATATGAACCCAACACAAACCCCATCAGCTTTGGGCGAGCGTCTGCGCGCCCTGCCGGAACCACCGCCGCCGTCCGCGGGCTGGGCGGCGATGCAGGCGCGGATGGACCGCCAGGCGCGGCAGCGCCGGCACCGCTTCGCTGCCGGATTCGCGATGGCCGCGTCGCTGCTGGTGGCGGTGGCCTGGTGGTGGCCCGCGATTCCGCCGGGCGAGATCATCGAATCGCCGCCACCGTCCGAGTTGGCGCGCCTGATCGGTGAATCGGGCGCGCTGGAACGCGAACTCGCCGCCGCACGCCCGCGTGTGGTGGTCTGGGATTCCCGCCGCGAAGCTCGCGTGGAAGCCCTGCAGCGCGATCTCACGCTGGTGGATGTCCAGCTCAACTACGTCAATGCCGGGCACGAATCCGGACAGGCCGAGGCCCTGTGGCAGCGGCGGGTCGCGCTGATGAGCCAGCTCGTCAACCTGCACGAAGCCGCCACGCCGCACGCGGTTCCGGTGGCCTACCGCGTTGCACGCGTCGACTGAAGCCGTCCGCGCCGCGCAGGAGTACCCAGGGATGAATCGATTGCTGATACGCAGGGCAGGACTTGGCACGGTGGTGGCGCTCGCGCTGCTCACCGCGCCCTGGCGGGCGGGTGCCGCCGAGGGGCCGGACGCACCGACATCAGGAACGCTCGAATCCGATCTGGAGCAGGCGCGAGCGGCCCTGGAAGCCGCGCGTGACGAACTGCGCAGCGCCGCCCGCCAACTCGCCGAGGTTTCGCAGGACAGCGGTGCTGCGGCCAATCCTCTGGCGTATGCCTTCGACTTTGCCGCCGATCCGCGCAAGGCCGTGCTTGGCGTGATCGTGGTGCCGGGCCCGGCTGCGGACGGCGATGTCCGCGGCGTGCGCGTGCAGGCGGTCACACCCGGCAGCGGCGCCGAGCAGGCCGGCCTCCAGGCCGGTGACCTGCTGCTGTCGATCGAAGGGCGCAGCCTGGTGGTGTCGGCCGAGGACGGCCGTCCGGAAGTCCGCCTGCGCGAAGAAATGACGCAGTTCAAGCCCGGTGATCAGGTGCGCATCGAGTATGAGCGCGATGGCCAGCGCCACAAGACCGTCGCCGAGGCCAGTCGTCCGGTGGCCCTGTCGCTGAAAGATCTGCCGGAGCTGCAGAAACTGCCCACGTTGAGCTGGACCGAGCTGGACGCACTGGAGGACCTGCCGGACGGCCCCTTCGGTCAGAACCTGTTGCCGCCCTTGCAGCTGGCGAGCATGGATGCGGATCTGGCGGCTTATTTTCGAACCGATGGCGGCGTGCTGGTCATCGCGGTGCCGGAGGCCGCCGACATCGAACTCAGGAGTGGCGACGTGATTCGCCAGATCGACGGCGAGGCCATCCACAATCCAAGAGAAGCTCTCGAAAAGCTCGCCAAGCTCGGTGGTGAGGGCACGCTGCGTCTGGAGGTGGTGCGTCACGGCAAGACGCTGCGGCTGGAGACGCGTATGCCGGAACAGCTCGGTGTGGCCGATGCCGGCCGACACCTGCGTTTCGTGCGCGTGCCGGCGCCGCCCTTGCCGCCGCCGTGGACTCCGGAGACCGCGCGGTCCCCGTGAAAGCGCAGCGCGGTCATGGCAGCTGGAGGCTTGCACAAGCCTGAATGACGGCGCCGGTATCGCGCGGTTAAGGTGGGGGCCAATTCAAGGATTTCCCTCATTTCATGAAATGGCGTATCGCGCTGGGCCTGATTTTTGCGGCCCTGGTTGCAGCCTTTTTCGCATTCGATCTCGCGCAGTATTTCAGCTTCGAGAATCTCAAGACGCAGCACCAGCACCTGAGTGAGTTGCGCGATCAGAAACCGGTGAGGCTGATCGCGGCGGTGTTCGTGAGCTACACCCTCGGTACTGCCCTGGCGCTGCCGATTCCCGGTGTGATGTCGCTGGTCTGTGGCGCGCTGTTCGGTTTGCCGGGCGGCGTGCTGATTTCCTCGTTCAGTTCGTCGATCGGCTCCACGCTCGGTTTTCTGCTGGGGCGTTTCGTGTTCGGCGAGGCGCTGCAGCAGCGCTTCGCCAAGCGTTTCGGCGCGATCGACCAGGGTGTGCGCCGCGAGGGCGCGTTCTATCTGTTCTCGATCCGCCTGGTGCCGGTGTTCCCGCTGTCGCTGATCAATCTGGCGATGGCGCTGACGCCGATCAAGACCTGGACGTTCTACTGGGTGTCGCAGCTCGGCATGCTGCCGGCGTCGATCGTGTGGGTGAACGCCGGCACCCAGCTGGCCACGCTGGAGTCGCCCGGCGACATTCTCACGCCCAAGATACTGGGCGCGTTCGCGCTATTGGTGGCGATGCCATTCGTCGGCAAGTTCGTGCTGGGCCTGCTGCGGCGCCAGCGTTCCGAAAGCGGCTGATGCGGGCGCTCAGCCGAGCGCCTGTTCGTCCGAGACCACGGGCCGGTCTTCGCGCGTGCCCTGAAAGACTCGCCCCGGATTGGCGGGGTCGGTCAGGTCGACGTGATCGTCGTAGACCGCGGCGATGGTGGCCACGAACGGAAAGTCGGCCAGCGATGGCACGCGATAGCTGACGGTGTCCCCGACCTTGAAGGTCTTGGCGTCGAAGTTGAATTCAAAAGGGCAGTCGCCCTCGCCCATGTTCTGCATGGCTGTCTCCTCGGGTCACGGGCCGGTCGATCGAGCCGGCTTCGCCGACATTATCCGACGAAACGCTGGTTCGTCGCGAGCGGGCAAACCGCCGAGGCGACAGCATCAACGACGAAGGGCGCCGCAGCGCCCTTCGTTCGCGTCAGCGATGATCGCCTGGCTCAGTTGCGTCCCTGCAGCTTGGACAGCAGGCGCAGCATTTCCAGATACAGCCAGACCAGGGTCACCATCAGGCCGAAGGCGCCGTACCACTCCATGTACTTGGGTGCGCGTGCAGCGGCGCCGCTTTCGATGAAGTCGAAGTCCAGCACCAGATTCAATGCGGCGATGACCACCACGAACAGCGAGAAGGCGATGCCGATCGTGCCGGATTCGTGAATGTACGGGACGCCGACGCCGAACATGCCGAGCACCATCGTCACCAGATAGACCACGGCGATACCACCGGTGGCAGCGACCACCCCGAGCTTGAAGTTCTCGGTGGCCTTGATCACGCCGGAGCGGTAGGCGATCAGCAGCGCGCCGAGCGTGCCCAGCGTGAGTACCACGGCGTTGAGCACGATGCCGGGGAAGCGGACCTCGTACATCGAGGAAATGCCGCCGAGGAACAGACCCTCCAGCACCGCGTACAGCGGTGTGGTGACCGGAGACCATTGCTTCTTGAAGATCGTGACCATGGCGACGATGAAGCCGCCGAGGCCACCGCCGATCATGATCAGCGGGTTTGGGGTCTGGCTCCAGGTGAGGCTGGCCGCCAGGACCACCAGCAGCAGTGAGAACGCGGTCTTGCCGACCGTGCCGTTGATCGTCATCGCATCGCCGATCGCGCCGCTTCGCGGCGCCTGGGCAAAGACATCGGCGCGCAGCGCCGGATTTCCTGATCGCATCATCGTGTTCCATTGTTTGCAGAAGACCGAGACCGGAATCATACGATGTTCGTGGCCTGGGCGCGGCCTGGGCGCGGTCGCAGCGGGACAAGCGGGCGCAAAGACGCGAAACTGCGCGCGCACCAACGTCACTTGGGGGAATCATGCGGCCGGACTGGCGGATCGTGGAGGCGCTGTTCGACGAGGCGCTCGATCTCGAAGGTGCTGCGCGCGCGGCGTTTCTGCGCGAGCGCTGCGCAGGCCGGCCCGAACTGGAGGTCGAGCTGCGTGCGCTGCTGGCCGCATCGGACACCGACAGCGGTTTCATGGAGCAGCCGCCGCGACTCGGCTCCGGCGCTCCTGCGGAGGGATCGAGCACCATCGCACCGGGCCAGCGCTTTGGCGTGTGGGCGGTCCGGCGCCTGATCGGGCGCGGCGGCATGGGTGAGGTCTATGAGGTCGAGCGGGCCGACGGCCTGTTCGAACAGCGTGCTGCGCTGAAGCTGATCCGCGCCGACAGCGGCGACACCTGGCAGCGGTTTCAGGCGGAGCGCCAGATTCTGGCGCGACTGGAGCATCCGGGCATCGCCCGCCTGCTCGACGGCGGCGTGGCACCGGACGGTCGCGCCTATATGGTCATGGAGTATGTGGACGGGCGCAGTCTTACCGAGTTCGCGGGCGGGCGACCGCTGTCCGAACGGCTCGAGTTGTTCATCCAGGTGTGCGGTGCGGTGGCCTATGCGCACCGCAACCTGGTGATTCATCGCGACATCAAGCCGTCGAATATCTGTGTCGATCAGGAGGCTCGGGTCAAACTGCTGGACTTCGGCGTCGCCAAGTTGCAAAGCCTCGGCGGAGACCCGGATTCCCAGCTCACCCAGACCTTGGTGATGACGCCCGACTATGCGGCGCCTGAAACCTTGCGCGGCGATACCGTGTCCACGGCGGTCGACGTCTACGCCCTGGGCGCGGTGCTCTACGAACTGCTGGTTGGGCAACCGGCCTGGATGCTCAGGAGCCTGCCCCTGTCCGTGGCCGTCGAGCGACTGCTGCACGCCGAGCCGCCGATGCCGAGTACGGCCGCCGCCAGTTCGCCGACAGCAGTGCCTGCGCGTCAGCTGCGTGGCGATCTCGATGCGATTGTCGCCAAATGCCTGCGCAAGGTACCGGAGTCGCGCTATGCCACGGTCGATGCGCTGTGCGCCGATGTCGAGCGCCACATGGCTGGCAGCAGCGTGCTCGCGCGCGGCGGCGTTCGCAGCTATCGCGCCGGGGTATTCCTGCGTCGCTATCGCTGGCTGGTGGCAGCTGTCGGCGGCATCGTGCTGGCGCTGGCCGCAGGACTGGCGGGGACCGCATGGCAGGCCCATCGCGCCGCGGTGGAACGAGACGTGGCGCGCCGCGAAGTCGAGCGTGGCGAAGCGGTGCAGCGCTTTGTCGAGCACCTGTTCCGTACGGTGGACATGGCTGACGGTACCGGGGAGCTGACCGCGCGGATGGTGCTGGACCGCGCCGCGCAGCGCCTGATGGATCTTTATTCGGAAGCGCCCGATCAGGCCGTAAGCATGCTGTACAGCTTTGGCTACATGTATCTGGTGCTGAATGACTACGAAGCGGCCGACCCCTTGCTGAGCCGCGTGGTCGAGGAGCCGCCGGTTGATATCGATCCGGCCCTGCTGGCTCAGGCGCGCTATGAACTGGCCGACCTGCGATACCGTCAGCGCCGCGAAGCCGAGTCGGCGCAACTGCTGGCGCAGGCCAGCGCGTTCTGGGCCGAGGATCCGGCGCGCTACCGCAGCGAACGGATCTCGGCGATGTTGCTCGAATCGCAGCTGGCCCGGGCCGCGGGCGACGTCGATACGGCGATTGCACGCTTGCAGGCGATGGCGGACGAGCGCCTGGCCGGCGGCGAGCCGGAGCATCCGGATATCGCCAATGCCTACGCGACGATGGCCGTGGTCTACATGTCGGCCAATCAGCCGCAGGCCGGGCTGGCGGCCTGCCGCAAGGCCTGGGCGGCGCACGAACGCGTTGGCGACACTGGCAGCACGGCGGCCCTGAACACGCTCAACAACTGGGCCTCGCTGGCGTTCCTGGCCGGCGATCTGGACGAGTCGGCGCGCCGTTTCGAGCAGGCGCTGATTCTGCGGCGGCGTCTGTACGGACCTTCGGCGGCGACGGCCGCGCTGGCCAGCAACTACGCCAAGATCCTGATCCGGCTCGATCGACTCGAAGAGGCCGCCCCCTTGCTGGACGAAGCCTCGGCGATGGCGCTGGAGTACGCCGGTGAGAACAGTCCGGAGTACAGCGCCACCCTGGGCGGAGCGGTGGAGCTGGCACTGGCGGCGCACGACGCACCGGCGGCCGAGGCCGCTTCGCAGCGCGCCACCTCGATCACGCGCGAACACTTCGGCGGCTCCAGCGTGCAGTACGCTGTCAGCCTGATGCTGCAGGCGCGCGTGCAGGGCATGCAGGGTGATGCAGCGGCGGCGAAGGCGACGCTCGATCAGGTCGAAGCGGTGCTTGAACCCTATGGCGCTGCCGTGCAGCGTTATCGTGAAATGGCCAAGCAGGTCCGTTCGCGCCTGAACTGAAGGCTCAGATTCCGGTGCTCAGTTCGCGTTGCAGCCAGGCCTTGGCCTTGATCCAGTCTCGGCGCACCGTGCGATCAGTGATGCCCAGCGCGGTTGCGGTTTCGAGTTCGCTGTAACCGGCGAAATAGCGGCATTCCACCACCTGGACCAGACGCGGGTTCAGTTCGGCCAGTTTTTCCAGCGCATCGTTGATCGCGAGCAGGTCCTCGTTCGATTCGATGCAGAGGTTGTCCGCCGCTTCGCCGATGTCGTCGAGACTGAGGTCGATACTGTTCCCGCCGCGCTTGGCCGCCAGCTGCGCGCGTGCATGGTCCACCAGGATCTGCCGCATCGCGACCGCGGCCGCGTGCAGGAAGTGCTGGTGGGAATCCCAGCCGCGACTGCGCCTCAGCTTGAGATAGGCCTCGCTGACGAGCGCCGTGGTCTGCAAGGTCTGTCCGCCACCGACGCGCCAGCGTTCCCGTCGCGCCATGCGCCTGAGGTCGGCGTACAGCAGTGGCACCAGTTGTTCCACTGCGCTGCCAACTGGCGTTTCGGTGTTCCGAATGTCGCAATCGATCATTCCTGATTCCCCCGGATCCTGGTTCTGGATCACAAGCATGTCCGCAAACTTGCGGCCGATCCGTATATCCCACGAAGGCGGCCATGATGGACCGCCCGGCTGGAACGGCCTGGAGCGCATTGTCCGCGATTCCGGGCTCCGGGTTGCGGAGGCGGTCACAGTTGCCCGGGTCCGCCAGTTCAATCGAGGGAGTATTCAGACATGCGTCACATCAGACCGATTCTTTGCGCTTTTGCTCTGGGTGCACCGGCCCTGGTTCTGGCGGCCGGCAGCGCCACGGTACAGGTTGATGCCGATGGCGAGCGTCAGTCGATGCTGATCGAGTTCGCCGGGCCGCAGCAGGTGCGGATGTCGTCGATGAGCCATGAGGACGGCTACATGCTGTTTCGCGACGGCCATCTCTATGCCGTGGCCGAGCAGGATGGTAAGCCACTGGTGATGGACATGGGCGGCATGTTGTCGATGTTCGGAAAAATGGGGCAGGTGCAGCCGAAATCGGGTGCGGACGACGTTCACGAGCTGATCTCGCTGAAGCGCACCGGCGGCAGCGAGACTGTCGCCGGCGTACGCGGATCGGTCTATCTGATGAGCTATCTCGACGGTGACGGCCAGACGCAGACCCGGGAGCTGGTGTTGAGCAGCGATGCACGTGCTCGCGAATACACCGAGGCGATGTTCGCCGTGAGTACGGCGATGGCGAGTGCTGCCGGCAAGGTGGATACCCTGTCTGGCGCGGAAGCCGTCAACGCGCGTCTTCGGCAGGATCGTCTCGGCGTGTTGCGCGCCGGCGATGAATTCCGCATCGCGAGCTTCGGCGGCGCGCCGTCGTCTTCGCGGCTGGCATTGCCGGCGGCGCCGCAGCAACTGCCCGACATGAGCGGCCTCCAGATGGGAGGCTCGGCCGAAGCCTCGTCGTCCGGCACCGGCGGCTTCGACCTGGGCGCGATTCTCGGCGGCAAGGCGAAGCGGCAGCAAGACCGTGTAGAGCAGCGCTCCGACCAGGAAGTGGACGAAGCGACCGACAGCACGGTCGACAAGGCGCTGGACAAGGCTTTCGACACGTTGTTCGGGCGCTGATGCGGGCGTCGCGTCATCGGCGAACGCGTTCGGGGTTCAGCCGAGCGGCATGCGCAGCAGCACCTTGGTGCCGCCGTGGGTGCCCGGGTCCCAGCGGATCGTACCCTTGAGCTCGGCGGCGCGGCTGCGCATGTTTTCGGTGCCGATGCCGCCAGAGCCCGGGTCGGACGAGAGGCCGGGACCGTCGTCGGTGACATCGAGCAGCAGTTCGCGGTGATTGTGACGCACGCGGATACGCAGGCGGCGCGCCTGGGCATGTCGGATCGCGTTGCTGACAGCTTCGCGCACGATGCGGAACAGGTGCAGCGACTGGCCGTGATCCAGTTGTGGGTCGGGCAGTTCGTCGCGCTGGTCCCAGATCAGTTCGGCGTCGATGCGCTCCAGCCGATCCTCGCATTCCGCGCGGATTTCACCGAGCACTTCCAGCAGCGTGCCCGGCGTGCCGCGCGAGCGGGATACGACGTCGCGCAGGTCCTGCAGGATCGAACGCGCCAGATCGGCGGTGTCCGGTCGTTCGGCGCTGTAGATCAGATCGAGCAACTTGGCGCCGATGTCGTCGTGAAGGTCGGAATAGATGCGCTCGCGTTCCTCGGCCAGGAGACGGGTGCGGGCTACCAGGCGCAGCGTTTCCTCGCCTTCGGCGCGCAGCTTCTCCTCGGTGCGATGCCGCTCACGCTTGTAGCTTGCGGCCCGCCAGACGGCGATCAGGCCGATGCTCAGCGCGAGCAGCAGCCAGGCTGACGGTGTTCCGCTCACCGACGAATGCGCATCGGCAGCGCTCACAGATCGGTGCGTACCAGACCCATGCGCGCCGCCTCCAGGGTGGCTTCCGCGCGCGAGCTGACGTTGAGCTTGCGATACACCGATTTGATGAAGCCCGCGGCGGTATTGCGCGTCACGCTCATCTGCAGGGCGACGTCCGGCAGCTTGTAGCCCTTGGCGATCAGCGCCAGGGCTTCACGTTCCCGCGGCGTCAGCCCGTGTTGCGAACCCGCCGCACCGGACTGGTCGCCGAACACCCGCAGCAGGCGCCGCGCGATCACCGGCGACAGCGGTGGTTCGCCGGCCAGTATGCCGTGCAGCCCCTGGACGATCTGCGAGCGCGGCTGGTCCTTCAGCAGATAGCCCTTGGCGCCGGCGCGCAGCGCCGGGAACAGGTGCACGTCATCGGAATAGATCGTGGTGACGATGCAGACGCAATCGGTGACTTCGCGATTCAGGCGATCGATCAGCTCGATGCCGGAACCGTCCGGCAGGCCCAGATCGATCAACGCCAGTTGCGGGCTGGTAGCCCGCACCGAGGCATAGGCTTGGGCCAGCGAGCCCACCGCGTCCACCGCCAGGTCCGGCATCGCCTCGGCCAATGATTGGCATAGCCATTCCCGTGCCCTCGGCTGATCCTCCACGACCAGTCCACGCTGCATGGCCGTCCCCCGGCGTTTGTTGTTCGAATGTTTCGATGATGGCTGCCGCCGCGCAAATGCGCACCCCCCAGAACGGGGTTCGATGACTACACTGCCCGCAATCCACCGTTGGCGTGATTGGACAGGAACACCTTGGATGCCCGATGAAAGTCAGTTCGGCTTGTTGCGCACGCGCCGCTTCGCACCGTTCTTCGTGACCCAGACGCTGGGTGCGTTCAATGACAACGTGTTCAAGAACGCCCTGATGATCCTGGTGGCCTTTGGTATCGGCGGGCTGAGCAGCGGGGACGTCAATCTGCTGGTCAATCTGGCGGCGGGGCTGTTCATTCTGCCGTTCTTCCTGCTGTCCGCCACGGCCGGGCAATTGGCTGACAAGCTGGAAATGTCGCGCCTGATTCGCGCGATCAAGCTGTTGGAGATCGGCATCATGCTGCTCGGCGCGGTGGCGCTGTCTCTGCGCAGCGTGCCGTTCCTGCTGGCGGTGCTGTGCCTGATGGGCGTGCAGTCGGCGCTGTTCGGCCCGGTGAAGTACGCGATCCTGCCGCAGCATCTGCGCGCCGGCGAACTGATCGGTGGCAACGCCCTGGTCGAAGCGGCGACCTTTCTGGCGATTCTGCTCGGCACCCTGCTCGGCGGCTGGCTGATCGCACAGGGGCAGGGCACCGTCTGGGTCGGCACGATCGTGGTTGCGGTCGCTCTGCTCGGCTATGGCGCCAGTCGCAGCATTCCGCCCACCCGGCCCACCGATCCGGGCCTGCGCATCAACTGGAATCCCATTACGGAAACGGTGCGCAACATCGGTTTCATGCGCCGTCAGCCGGTGGTGTTTCTGTCGGTGCTCGGTATCTCCTGGTTCTGGTTCTACGGCGCCACGTTCCTGGCACAGCTGCCGAACTACACCAAGCTGGTCCTCGGCGGCGACGAGACCGTCGTCACCCTGCTGCTGACGGTGTTCTCGTTCGGGGTGGGCGGTGGCTCCCTGCTGTGCGAGCGCCTGTCCGGTCGCCAGGTCGAAATCGGGCTGGTGCCGCTGGGCTCGATCGGGCTGACGCTGTTCGGCATCGACCTGTACTTCACGCGTTCGGGCGAGGCCGGCGTTGCAAGTCTGAACGCCGCTGCGTTTCTGGCGCAGGCCGGTGGCTGGCGGGTGGCGGTCGACTTGCTGATGCTCGGCGTGTTCGGTGGCCTCTACATCGTGCCTTTGTATGCGCTGATTCAGACGCGCTGCGAGCCCAGCCATCGCTCACGGGTGATCGCCGGCAACAATATTCTCAATGCCTTGTTCATGGTGGTGTCGGCGCTGCTGTCGATCGCGCTGCTGGCGGCCGGACTGAGCATCCCGCAACTGTTACTGACGGTGGCGCTGATGAACGCGGCGGTCGCGGTATTCATCTACTCGCGCGTTCCGGAATTCCTGATGCGCTTCCTGGTGTGGATGCTGATCCGCAGTCTCTACCGGATTCGTGTCACCGGCCTGGAGCACATCCCGGCCGAGGGGCCGGCGCTGGTCAGCTGCAATCACGTGAGTTTCGTCGACGCCCTGATCGTCGGTGGCAGCATCCGTCGTCCCGTGCGCTTCGTGATGTATCACAAGATATTCCGCATTCCGGTGCTGAGCTTCATCTTCCGCACCGCCCGCGCCATCCCGATCGCCCCGGCCAAGGAAGACGAGGCTTTGATGCGGCGGGCCTTCGATCAGATCGCCGAGGCCCTGGACGCCGGCGAAGTCGTCGGAATCTTCCCCGAAGGCATGCTCACGCCGGATGGCCGCATGCAGCCGTTCCGCTCCGGCGTCGAACGCATCATTGCGCGCACGCCGGTGCCGGTGGTGCCGATGGCGGTGCGTGGACTGTGGCGCAGCATGTGGTCCAAGCGCAGCTCGCGGCTTGGGCGTGCGCGATTGCCACGACGTTTCCGTGCCCGCATCGAACTACAGGCGGCGGCGCCGATACCGCCGCAACAGCTCAGCACCGAATCCCTGGAGGCGCGGATTCGCGAACTGCGCGGCTCGTACGCCTAGTGCCGGAAGTGGCGGATGCCGGTGAACAGCATCGCCATGCCGGCTTCGTCGGCGGCGGCGATGACTTCGGCATCGCGCACTGAACCGCCGGGCTGGATCACGGCGGTGATGCCGGCGGCGGCGGCGGCATCGATCCCGTCACGGAACGGGAAGAACGCGTCGGACGCCATCACCGAGCCCTTGACCTCGAGCTTTTCATCGGCGGCCTTGATGCCGGCGATCTTCGCCGAATAGACGCGGCTCATCTGTCCGGCACCGACGCCGATGGTCTGACGGCCCTTGGCGTAGACGATGGCATTGGACTTGACGAACTTGGCGACCTTCCAGGCGAACACAAGGTCGTCGATTTCGCTGGCTGTGGGCTGGCGCTGGCTGACCACCTTGAGCGCCTCGGCCTGGATCACGGCATCGTCGCGATCCTGGATCAGCAGTCCGCCGCCGACGCGCTTGTAGTCCCAGGCGCTGGCGCGTAGCTGCGGCCACTGCCCGCATTCGAGTACGCGGACGTTCTGCTTGGCGGCGACCGCCTCACGGGCTTCGGCGCTGAGCGTCGGCGCGATGATCACCTCGACGAACTGACGTTCGACGATGCGGCGCGCGGTGGCGCCGTCGAGTTCGCGGTTGAAGGCGATGATGCCGCCGAAGGCCGAGGTCGGATCGGTCTGGAACGCCAGATCGTAGGCGGCACCGATGCCGTCCAGGCTGACCGCGACGCCGCAGGGATTGGCGTGTTTGACGATCACGCAGGCCGGTTTGGTGAAACTCTTGACGCATTCGAGCGCGGCATCGGCATCGGCGATGTTGTTGTACGACAGTGCCTTGCCCTGCACCTGTTTCGCGGCGGAGATCGTGCCGGCTTCCGGCTCGCGCTCGCGATAGAACGCGGCGCGCTGGTGCGGATTTTCGCCGTAGCGCAGGTCCTGCGCCTTCTTGAACTGCATGCCCAGCACCGGCGAGAACACGGCGCGCTGTCCGGCCTCGTCGACACCGGCCAGATACTCCGCCACGGCGGCGTCGTAGCGTGAGGTGTGCGCGTAGGCCTTGGCGGCGAGACGCGTGCGCAGCGCGAACGGTAGTCCGCCGTCAGCGAGTGCGGCGAGGACATCGGCATAGTTCTTCGGGTCGACGACGATGCCGACATACGCATGATTCTTGGCGGCGGCGCGCACCATCGCCGGACCGCCGATGTCGATGTTCTCGATCGCGTCGATGCGCGTGCAGTCGGGCTGGGCGACGGTCTGCTCGAACGGGTAGAGGTTGACCACCACGAGGTCGATTGCTGCGATGCCGTGTTCGCGCATCACGGCCTCATCCGTGCCGCGGCGCCCGAGGATGCCGCCGTGAATCTTCGGATGCAGCGTCTTGACGCGGCCATCCATGATTTCCGGAAAGCCGGTATGTGCCGAGACCTCGGTGACGGCGATGCCAGCCTCACTCAGGCTGCGATAGGTTCCGCCGGTGGACAGCAGCTCGATGCCGTGCCCGACCAGAGCGCGTGCGAACTCGACGAGTCCACTCTTGTCCGAAACCGACAGCAGAGCGCGGCGGATCTGGATGGAATCGCTCATGCGCCGTCCGCCGTAATGCCATGTTGGCGCAGTTTCTTGCGCAGCGTGGCGCGATTGAGCCCCAGCATTTCAGCGGCGCGTG
Source organism: Gammaproteobacteria bacterium (assembly GCA_022599775.1). Lineage (GTDB taxonomy): Bacteria > Pseudomonadota > Gammaproteobacteria > Nevskiales > Nevskiaceae > Banduia. The sequence continues at coordinate 50,779 of JAHZLQ010000032.1, read as the reverse complement.
ACTGGTTGCCGTTGCAATGGTGAAGCACGGTTTTCAGCAGCGGTTGCTCGACTTGTTCAAGCACGAGGTCGTAGAGGTCCCTGGGCGCGTGGCCATTGAGCGTACGGAAATAGGCTTCGAGGCTGTCTGCCACGGCGTGACTCAATGGGCGCGCTGCGCCATTGATCTTGTGTGAGGGTTCTGCGGACATGTGCTGACGGCGCCTCGGTGAAACGGACGAGCCCATCGCGCGAACGGCAGCGAACTCGAAAAGCGGAAAAAACGGGGGCGCAATGATACCCCAAGGTTCTCGCCAGGGAGCGATCGAAAATGTATCGGCTTGTGCCGCTTGTCAGGGCAAGCGGGTTCCGACCAGCCGGGTCCAGCCTTCGTCGGAGACGGCTTCGATTTCGAAATCGCCGGCATAGGCGCTGGCGACTTCTTCAGCCTGCCGGTCGAGCAGGCCGGCGAGCACGAGTTGGCCGCCGGCGCGAACGCAGGCGCTGAGCAGCGGCGCCAGCTCGATCAACGGCCCCGCCAATATGTTGGCGAGCACCAGGTCGTAGGGTGCGGTCTTGAAACCTGGTACGTCGGAGACCGTCAGTTCGACTGCGTTGTCACGGGCGTTTTCGAGGCTGGCGGTCAGCGCCTGCGGGTCGATGTCCACGCCCGTGGCCGCGGCGGCGCCGAGCTTGAGCGCGGCGATCGCGAGGATGCCGGAGCCGCAGCCATAGTCGAGCACGCGTTGCCCGGCGACATCGGCTTGCGCCAGCCAGCGCAGGCACAGCGAAGTGCTCGGATGCGTGCCGGTGCCGAAGGCGAGGCCGGGATCGAGGCGCACGACCACGGCGGAGGCATCCTCGACCGTGCGATGACGCGGGCAGATCCACAGGGCGCCGCCAAAGTGCATCGCCTGCATCTGGTCCAGGCACAGGCGCACCCAGTCCTGGTCTTCCACGATCTCGCGCGTGACCACGGGCGGACTCTGCTCGGGGAGTATTGCGGCGATCGCCGCCAGCGCCGGTTCCGGGTCGGCGTCTTCGGCGAACAGCGCAAGCACTGCGGTCTGTGCCCACAGCGGTGTTTCGCCGGGCAGCGGCTCCAGCACCGGCGTGTCGCCCGCATCGACGAAGCTCACCGACTGCGCGCCATGCGCGAGCAGCAGTTCCTCGGCGAACTCGGGGTGGCGGGTCTGTAAACGCAGTTGTAGCCAGGCCATGAATCTGTCCGGTGGTGCAGGGCGGGCGCGCGAGTCTACGCCGCCTGCCGACCGCTGCGCCTCAATCCCAGTTCTTGAGCATCTCTTCGAGATAGTGGATGTGGTGCACGCCACGCGCGAACACTTCATCCTCCATGATGCGCGACTGCAGGGGGATGTTGACCTGGATGCCGTCGATCACCATTTCCGACAGCGCCGTGTGCATGCGCGCGATCGCCGATTCCCGGGTTTCGCCCCAGGCGATCAGCTTGCCGATCATCGAGTCGTAGTGCGGCGGCACCGTATAGCCGGCGTAGACGTGGGAATCGATGCGAATCCCCGGTCCACCGGCGGCGTGATACTTCTTGATCTCGCCCGGTGAGGGCACGAAGCGGCGCGGGTCCTCGGCATTGATTCGACATTCGATCGCGTGACCACGCGGCTTGAGATCCTCCTGCCGGAGCGTGAGCTTCTCGCCGGCCGCGACCAGCAGCTGCTGCTTGATCAGGTCGGTCTGCGTCACCATTTCGGTGACCGGATGCTCGACCTGGATGCGCGTGTTCATTTCGATGAAATAGAACTCGCCGTCGTCATACAGGAACTCCATCGTGCCGGCGCCGCGATAGCCGATGCGCTTGCAGGCGTCGGTGCACAGCTTGCCGATGTGGTCACGCTGCGCCTGGGTGATGCCCGGCGCTGGCGATTCTTCGACGACCTTCTGGTTGCGGCGCTGCATCGAGCAGTCGCGCTCGCCCAGATGCACGACGTTGCCGTGTTCGTCGGCCAGTACCTGAATCTCGATGTGGCGCGGCACTTCCAGATACTTCTCCAGGAACACCGAGCCGTCGCGGAATGCCGCCTGCGCTTCGGCACGCGCCATGTGTATCGACTGAATCAGGTTTTCCTGTGAACGGACCACGTGCATGCCGCGTCCGCCGCCACCGGCGGCGGCTTTGATCAGCACCGGGTAGCCGACGCGTTGCGCCACGTCGATGCATTGGGCCTCGTCATCGGGAAGCACACCTTCGCTGCCCGGAACGCAGGGCACACCGGCCGCGATCATCTCGGCCTTGGCGGTGGTCTTGCCGCCCATCAGGCGGATCGTTTCCGCGCGCGGGCCGATGAAAATGAAGCCCGAACGTTCCACGCTTTCAGCGAAGTCGGCGTTTTCGGACAGGAATCCGTAGCCGGGATGAATCGCGTCGGCCTGCGTGACTTCGGCGGCGCTGATGATCGCCGCCATGTTGAGATAGGACTTGGCGGCGGCCGGCGGGCCGATGCACACCGATTCGTCGGCCAGCAGCACGTGCTTGAGGTCGCGGTCCGCGGAAGAGTGCACGGCCACGGTCTTGATGCCGAGTTCGCGGCAGGCTCGCAGGATGCGCAGCGCAATCTCGCCGCGGTTGGCGATGAGAACTTTCTCGATCATGGCGGGGCGGTCTTATTCGATCACGAACAACGGCTGATCGAATTCGACCGGCTGCTCGTTGTCCACGAGGATTTCGACGACCACGCCGGCGCGATCGGCTTCGATCTGGTTGAGCATCTTCATCGCTTCGATGATGCACAGGGTCTGGCCTTCCTTCACGGTCTGCCCGACCTCGACGAAGGACTTGGCGCCCGGTGCGGGCGAGCGATAGAAGGTGCCGACCATCGGCGCGCGCACCAGGTTCTTTTCGTCCGGCGCCTTGGCGGCCGGAGCCGCCGGAGCGCTGCTGGCCGCGGGCGGCGGGGGCGGGGCGTAGGCCTGCTGCGGTGCCTGTGCATAGACCGGACCTGAACCGGGCGCCGGGTTGCGACTGATCCGGACCGATTCCTCTCCCTGTTTGACTTCCAGTTCCGCGATACCGGACTGTTCGAGCAATTCGATCAGTTTCTTGATCGTACGGATATCCATGAAGCTAATTCCCCTGCGGGTTCAACTGTTTGTGGGCGGCATGCAGCGCGAAGTGATAGCCGGCCGCTCCCAGGCCGACGATCACACCGTGTGCGATGTCCGAGAAGTACGAGTGGTGACGGAAGGCCTCGCGGGCGTGAACGTTCGAAAGGTGAATCTCGATGAACGGAATGGCCACGGCCAGCAGGGCATCGCGCAGCGCCACGCTGGTGTGCGTGTACGCCGCAGGATTGATCAGAATGAAGTCGATTTCGCCCCGGGCCGTGTGAATCCGATCGATCAACGCGCCTTCGTGATTGCTCTGGAACGTGGACAGTCGATGGCCCAGGCCGGCGGCGTCTTGTGCAAGCGCCTGTTCGATGTCGGCCAGCGTCTGGGCGCCGTAGACCTCGGGCTCGCGCGTGCCGAGCAGGTTGAGGTTCGGTCCGTTCAATAGCAGCAGGTGCGCCAAGAGTCTGGGTCGAGTGCGGCGGGCGAATTCCGATTATAGCCTGCTGATCCGTTTGTGCACGTTTTGCACACGTTTATGCGTTATTGGGTTTGGATCGGGCTCGATTGGGTCACGATTCGCCACAGTACGAATCCTTACCAATAGCGTTCCAGCCAGCTCTCCAACTGCTCGCGGCTGAGTACTCCGGAGTGCCGGGCGACGATTTTTCCATCGGGCGAAATGAACACCGACAAGGGAAGAGCGCCGCGTGTATCGCCCAGAGCGTCCATCGCCACGATGGCTTGGTCGGCACCCACGAATACAGGGTAATTCAAGTTACGCTCTGCATGAAAGTGGCGCACCGGTTCGGCTTCGTCCACCGCGGGCCCGAGGATCATCAGTCCGGTATCCGCGAGTTCGGTCTGTGCCTGGATCAGCATCGGAATTTCCTTCAGGCACGGCGCACACCAGGTGGCCCAGAAATTGATGAGCACCGGGCGCCCACGCCATTCGGACAATTGTCGTGGTTTGCCGTCGAGACCGGTGAAGTGCAACACCGGCGCCTGTGGCGACGGCGCCGGGGCCAGGCCGCGATAGGCGAAGAAGCCGATGCCTGCGGCGAGCAGACAGAGCACGGGCAATCGGAGGGCGGTGGAGGCTCGCATTCGAATCCGGCCGTTAGTCGGCGTCGGTTTCCGAAGCCACCCAGTCGAGATACGGCGCGTGACCCTGCGCGAGCTCGACGGCAATGACCTCGGGAACCTCATAGGGATGATCCGCGACCACTCGCTCACACAGCGCGCCGACTCGCTCGGTACGTGTCTTGGCCAGCAGCAGCGTCTCTTCGTCGTTGTGCACCTTGCCTTGCCAGCGATAGACGGACCGCGCGCCCGGCAGCAGCGTAACGCACGCGGCCAGATTCGATTCGACGAGTGTATTGGCCAGCGTCTGCGCCGCCGGGGCGGGACAGCTGATGTAGACGATGCTGATGCCCGTGGACATATGAATGCCTGCCGGTGTCCATGTCAGTGCGCAGTGTAAGGCGGCCGGACGAGCGCCGATAAGAACAAGGCCGGCATCGGGGCCGGCCTTGCACTTCGCGATGTGCTGTCCGGAAGCCGCCTAGAAGCCATATTCGGCCGCGGCGCCGAACAGGCCGACGCTGCTTTCGTCATCGCCCATGAAGAAGTCCCAACCCAGCGACAACATCAGGCCGTTGTCGAAGGCGTAGCCGCCACCGAACCCCATCGTGCCGCCGAAGCCGTCGTTGTCGGAACTGAAGCTGTCGGTCGCGGTGGTGACGTCGGTGTCCGATGAATAGTAAAACGCGCCGATACGCGGCAGCAGGCGCACGTGCTTGGTCACCGGCACCAGCCAGCGCAGGCCGAGGCGGGCGGCGGAGCCGGACATCGGTGCTTCATCGCCGGCCTGCTGGGCGACTGCATCGGGGTCCACGGCGGTGCCGCTGATATGCATGTCGAAATCGCCGAAGTTCACGTAGCTGGCTTCGACGTACAGATGGTCGCCGACGCGCATGCCGCCGAATACCTCGTAACCGGTATCGCTTTCGTCGATATCCACCGCGACGTTGGTGCCGGGGATCGCGTTGAGACTGTCGGCGACTTCCGCGCCGCCCAAGGTGTTGGCGGTAAGCCCGCCGCGGACGCCGAAATAGTAGTCGTCCGCAATTGCGGGCGCCGCACCGAGCGCGGCCACCGTCCCGAGCATCGGAATCAAGAGTGTCTTTCGCATCATGGGTCTCTCCTGTTTTTTGTGCCGCACGGTACTGATGCGGTGATTGTTGCGTTGCTTGCGTTCCCCGGAGATCGCATCCTGCCGCGCCGCGCTCAGCGCGTCGAGTCCGTCCAACTGCAAATCGCGGTTGCGGCATGTTGATCGCGGACAGTTCTGTACGCAATCGGGCCTCGCTATGATGCGCTTCATGAACGAACCCCTCGCCCCCAGCTTCATCCATTCCTCCCGGCTGCCCGAGCGAGATCCTTTGCGGGCAGCCGTTTCAGAGCACTGGTTCGCCGACGAGACGGCGTTGGTGCACAAACTCATGGGGATCGCCGAGCTGCCCGAGCCGCTGCGGTCCCAGACCCAGGAGCGAGCCGCGAGTTGGGTCGCCGCGGTTCGTGGTGAGGCCGAAAATGTCTCGGCGCTCGATTCCTTCATGCAGGAATACGATCTGTCGTCGGATGAAGGCGTGCTGCTGATGTGCCTGGCCGAGGCCTTGCTGCGCATCCCGGACGACGACACCGCCGAAGCGCTGATCGCGGACAAGTTGTCCGAGGCGGACTGGGAGTCCCACCTCGGGCGTTCGGACTCCCTGTTCGTCAATGCCTCGACCTGGGGGCTGATGCTGACCGGGCGTCTGGTGCGCCTGTCGCCGCAAACCACGGGAAATTTTCGAGCTTCGTTCAATCGCCTGATCGGAAAGTCCAGCGAACCGGTGATCCGCATGGCGGTGCGCCAGGCGATGAAGCTGATGGGTCACCAGTTCGTGATCGGGCGCAGCATTGCCGAGGCTCTGGACGAGTCTCGTAGCAAGGCGCACCGCGCCTACCTGCACTCGTTCGACATGCTCGGTGAGGCGGCGCTCAACGCCAGCGACGCCAGGCGCTACCTGCAGTCCTACCATGATGCGATTCAGGCGATCGGCAAGCGTGCCGGCGTCGAAACCGAGTTGCTGCGCCGGCCGGGTATCTCGGTGAAGCTGTCGGCGCTGCATCCGCGCTATGAGGTGGCGCAGCGCGAGCGAGTGCTCGCCGAACTGGTGCCGAACCTGCTGGCGCTGGCGCAGGAAGCCAAGCGACACCGGATCGGCTTGACCGTGGATGCGGAGGAAGCCGATCGCCTGGAGCTGTCGCTGGACGTCTTCGAGGCGGTCTATCGTGATGTGACGCTGAGCGGCTGGAACGGTTTCGGTCTCGCAGTCCAGGCCTTTCAGAAGCGTGCTTTGCCGGTCATCGAATGGCTGGAGGCGCTGGCGGCGAGCGTGGGCCGTCAGATCCCGGTGCGACTGGTCAAGGGCGCTTATTGGGATACCGAAATCAAGCGGGCCCAGGAGCAGGGCCTGGCCGGCTACCCAGTGTTCACGCGCAAGCCCAACACCGATGTTTCGTACCTGGCCTGCGCGCGCCGTCTGCTGGCGGCACGCACGCACTTCTATCCGCAGCTGGCCACGCACAACGCCCATACCGTCGCCGCCGTACGCAGCTACGCGGGCGACGATGCCGGCTACGAATTCCAGCGCCTGCACGGCATGGGCGAAGCGCTGTACGAAGCGGTGATGCGCGACATTCCGGTGCCGGTGCGGATCTATGCCCCGGTCGGTTCACACGAGGATCTGCTGCCGTACCTGGTGCGTCGCCTGCTGGAGAACGGCGCCAACAGCTCATTCGTCAACCGAATCTATGACGAGAACGTGCCGCCGGAGCAACTGGTGCTCGATCCGGTCGAGCAGGTGCAGCAGTATCCCGTGATCCCGAATCCGGCGATCGCCCTTCCCCAGGCGCTCTACGGCAGTTCGCGACTCAATTCGAGCGGTGTCAACTTCGCGTCCGAGCCGGAGGCCTCGGCGCTGGCCGAAGCTTTGAGCACAGCGCCGCTTCCATCGCGAGCGGACTCACTGACGCACAACGCGATCAACTCGAAACGCAGTCCGCTGCCGGTGTTCAATCCGGCAGACCGGCGCGCGGTGCTCGGGCAATGGTGCCCGTTCGAACCGGACGACCTCGGCGAGGTCGTCGCGGCGGCCTGGCAGGCGCAGCCGCGCTGGAATGCAATGCCGGTGGAGTCGCGCGCGCAATTGCTGGAGCGCGCGGCCGACCGGCTGGAGGCGCGCCGCCCGGAGTTTCTGGCGGCCCTGGTGCGAGAGGCCGGCAAGGGCTTGCCAGATGCAGTGGCCGAGGTCCGCGAGGCGGTGGATTTCCTGCGTTACTACGCCCAGCAGGCGCGTCGCCTGATGACCGCGCCGGACGTGTTGCCGGGCCCCACCGGTGAGCACAACGAACTGCAGTTGGCCGGCCGCGGCGTGTTCGTCTGCATCTCGCCATGGAATTTCCCGCTGGCGATCTTCACCGGGCAGATCGCGGCGGCGCTGGTTGCCGGCAACACCGTGGTCGCCAAGCCGGCCGAGCAGACCAACCTCGTCGCCATGATGATGGTGCGGCTGATGCTGGATGCCGGCATCCCGGACGACGTGCTGCAATGCGTGCTCGGCGAAGGCGACGTCGGTGCAGCGCTGTGCCAGCATCCCTTGATCGCCGGCGTGGCATTTACCGGGTCAGTGGCTGTGGCGCAGACCATCAACCGCACACTGGCCGCGCGCCCGGGCGCGATCGCTAGCCTGATCGCGGAGACCGGGGGGCAGAACGCGATGATCGCCGATTCCAGCGCGTTGCCGGAACAGGTCGTGAAAGACGTGATTACGGCAGCGTTTCAGTCCGCCGGTCAGCGCTGTTCGGCCTTGCGCGTGCTCTATGTGCAACAGGAAATCGCCGATAAGGTGATCGGCATGCTGCGCGGCGCGATGCAGGAACTGGTGGTGGGCGATCCTGCCTGGCTGGCGACCGACGTGGGCCCGGTCATCGACCCGGAGGCACAGGCCTCGCTGATGACGCACGTGGACGCTGTGGCCGGGCTCGGCCGCCTGATCGTGCGATTGCCACTGTCGATGCGCTGTGAGCACGGCAGTTTTGTGCCGCCGACCGCCGTGGAGATCGATTCGATCAAGCAACTCGACGCCGAGCACTTCGGCCCGATTCTGCACGTGATCCGCTACTCCGGGCGCAAGCTCGATCAGATCATCGAGGACATCAACAACACCGGCTTCGGGCTGACCCTGGGTGTGCACAGCCGCATCGAGAAGACCTGGCGGCGGGTGCGCGCCCTGGCGCGCGTCGGCAACTGTTACGTCAACCGCAATCAGATCGGCGCAGTGGTCGGCGTGCAGCCGTTCGGCGGGGAAGGTCTGTCCGGCACCGGCCCCAAGGCCGGCGGGCCGCATTATCTGTTGCGCTTCATCACGGAACGCACCCTGACGGTGAATACGTCGGCGATCGGCGGCAACGCCCGTCTGCTTGCGGCGAGTGGTGACGGCTGAAACGAGCGGGCTGGGAGCCGGCTGGCTATTCAGCCGTGCAGGGGTTCCGTGCTCTTGCCCGAACGGATCGCATCGACCTTGGCCTGCACCGCGGCGATCAGCTTGGCGTCGGCATCCTCGAACTGCTTGATGCCTTCACGCACCAAGCGGTCCGTGATCGCCTCAAGCGGAATCGCGAGTTTGGCGGCGGCCTTGATCTGTTCGCGCGCCTGTTCGACGCGATGGGACAGGGTATCGGCCGCGGCACCATGGTCGCGGAATGCGTCCATTGTCGCCGGCGGCATGGTGTTGACGGTGTGCTCGCCGATCAGTTCGTCCACGTAGAGCGTGTCGCGGTAGCTCGGATTCTTGGTGCCGGTGCTGGCCCATAGCAGACGTTGGGTCTGCGCACCCTGTGCCGCGATGGCTTCCCAGCGGTCGCTGGAGAACAGTTCGAGATAGTCCTGGTACGCAAGCTTGGCATTGGCGATCGCGAGTTTGCCGGTGAGCGCTTGCAGACCGGCGGCATCCGGGTCTCCACCAGCGACGCGCGTTTCGATCTCCGCGTCCACCTGTGCATCGATGCGGCTGATGAAGAAGCTGGCAACGCTGGCGACGTGGCGGGGATCGCCCCCCTGTTTGATGAGGTCGGCGATGCCGTCAATGAAGGCGCGCGCCACTTCGCGGTACGCGGCCCGTGAGAACAGCAGCGTCACATTGACGTTGATGCCTTCGCCGATCAGGCGCCGGATCGCCGTGAGGCTGCTGGCCGTGCCCGGAACCTTGATCATCAGATTGGGCCGATTCACGGCGGCCCAGAGGCGGCGGGCTTCGCTGATGGTCGCGCTGGCATCGTTGGCGAGCTGCGGTGAGACTTCCAGACTGACGTAACCGTCGGTCGCCTGGCACTCGTGATAGACGCCCAGGAACAGATCGGCGGCATGCTGGATGTCCGTCACCGCCAGCGCTTCGAAGATCTGACGCGGATCATGGATGCCGAGATCGACAAAGGTTTCCAGCGTGGCGTCGTAGTCGTTGCTGCCGCCGATGGCCTTCTCGAAGATCGCGGGATTGGACGTGAGACCGCGCAGGCCGTCGTCCGCGATCAGGCGCGCCAGCTCGCCGGAACTCAGCAATTTGCGGCGGATGAAGTCCAGCCAGACGGATTGGCCGTGGGAGGAAAGCTGCTTGAGATGGTTCATCGACGTGGTTCTTCGGTCCGTGAAATGAATGTACGAATACCCCTATTGTTGCCGCTAGTGTCCCCGATGAGAACCGAAGTGGGGGCGGGCGGCCTGTTCTGCGAGGTCGATTCGACACGCATAAGGTTATGACGTTTTGACCGAATGCAGCCTGATTCATTGTGAGACGCGGTGGCGCTGCCTATCCTGCGCATCCCTGATCGAGCCGACGAGCCGCCGCAAGTCATGACTGTTTCCGCACCACTGATCGCCGAACGTGAAGTCGATGTCGCCACCGATCGCGCGCCTTTCGATGCGAAGCGCGTGGCGCAGCTCAATGCCGAATACGCGCCGCTGGACTTCAACGCCCGGATCGAGCGCCTGTATCGAGATTTCGATCCGGACAAGGTCTTGGTCACCTCCTCATTTGCCGCGACCTCGGCCTATTTTCTGCACATCATCTCGACGATCCGTCGGCAGCAGCCGATCGCCTTCATCGATACCGGCTATCACTTTCCTAAGACCCTGGAGTATCGGGATTATCTGGTCGAGCGCTTTGGTCTGACGGTGTTCGACGTGCGCGCCGAGGACTGGAAGCACCAGTTCACACAGCAGGAAAAGACCTACGAACGCGACCCGGATTTCTGCTGCTCGATCAACAAGACCGAGCCGCTGGACGCGATCAAGCCGCGATACCAAGTGTGGGTCTCAAGCCTGATGCGCTGGCAGACCGACCATCGTTCAGGACTGGAACTGTTCGAGCTGCGGCGCGGCCTGCTCAAGTTCAACCCGATGATCGACGTCAGCCGCGAGCAGCGCGACGCCTACATCCGCGATCACGCGCTGCCGTTTCATCCGATGGTGGCGCAGGGCTACTCGTCGATCGGTTGCACGCATTGCACGGTGGCCGGCGAAGGTCGCAGCGGTCGCTGGCAGGGCAAGCCCAAGACCGAGTGCGGCCTGCACCTTTGATCAGTTTTCGTCGATCAGCAGCCGATTGATCTCGACGAGGTCGTTCTCACCGAGCCGTCCGGCCGCGGCCTTGAGCTGAAGCACACTGATCAGGTAGTCATAGCGTGCTCGCGCGTAGTCGCGCTGCGCGCTGTAGAGCTGCTGCTGCGCATCGAGCACATCGACGTTGGTTCGCGTGCCGACCTGCAGACCGACATCGCTGGCTTCGTAGGCCGTCTGGTTCGAGACCACGGCCTGCTTGAGCGCCTTGACGCGTGCGCTGCCGGTGATCACGCCCTGATAGGCCACGCGCGTATCTCGCTCGACCTGACGTTCCGTGCCCTCGAGTTCGGAGCGGCGCTGTTCGTAGACACTGCTGGCGCGGCGCACGTCGGCGCGAACGCCGAAGCCGGAGAAGATCGGAACATTGAGATTCAGCGAGATCGATGACGATTCCTGCTCGCCGCTATTGAACCCCGAGACTTCGCTGTAGCGCTGCGAGCCATCAATGGACAGCGTGGGGTAGTGTCCCGACTTGCTGATGTTGATGTCCTTGCGCGCGATCTCCGACTGAATCTTGGCGGACAGCAGGCTGAGATTGTCATCGAGTGCCGCGTCGACCCAGGCTTCGGGGTCATCGGGTGTCGGTGCCGGCAAGGGGATCTCATCCTGCAGCCGCGCCAGCGGCAGCTCGCGCACCTTGATGATCTGGGCCAATGCCTGCCGCGCCGTCGACAGATCCTGTTCGGCCTGCAGGGCGTTGGCTACGGTCAAGTCATAACGCGCCTGCGCTTCCTGCACGTCGGTGATTGCCGCCAAGCCGACATCGAAGCGTTGCTTGGACTGTTCCAGCTGCCGTGAGACTGCTTCGTTTTCGGCTTGCGAAAATCGCAGCGTATCGCGGGATGCGAGCACATCGAAGTACGCCTGTGCGACACGCAGCACCAGATCCTGGCGTGCGGCGGCGTAGTCCGCCTGGGCAGAGGCGATAGTGTCATTGGCCTGCCGCAGGCGAACCCACATCGAGTGATCGTAGACCACCTGAGACAGTGACAGACCGTAAGAGTACGGATCGCTGCTGGACGACGAGGTCACGTCCTGGCCGTTGACGGAGGTCGTGATTTCGTTGCGCTGCCGGCCGATGGAGCCGGAGCCGGTCAGCTGCGGAAACAGGTTGGACCGTGCAATCGGCTTGGACTGCAGCGCGGCATCCAAGGCATGCGCCTGCGCCTCCAGCTGCGTGTCGTTCTGTACTGCCAGATCGTAGATGTCGACAAGGTCGGATGCCACGGCCAGGCCAGGTGTGGCCAGCAAGCCGAGCAGGCTGAAGATCAAACGCATGAACTGCTATCCCCCAAACGAATTGGCCCCAAAGGATTTGGTGCGGGTTGACGGGTGTTGTCGCCAGCACCCGGTGCAGGCTGTCAGGTCAGTAGCGCGGCATCGAAGGATCGACCTCGTCCGCCCAGCGATCAAGACCGCCGACCAGATGACTGACATCCGTAAATCCACTGCGTTCCAACAAGCGTGCCACGCGTTCGCTGCGGATTCCGTGATGGCATAGGACAACGATGCGCGAGCCTGGGTTTAGGTCGCCGAGCCGATTCGGCACTTCCGGCATCGGAATGTGCAAGCTGCCGGGAAGGCTGGCAATTTCGAACTCCTCGGGCATGCGGACGTCGAGCAGAACGAGGTCCGGATCCTTGAGAATTCCCTGAAGCTCCTGGGGGGTCAGTTCTCGCATGGCGGGCAAATTCTAGCATGAGGGGCGGCGGCCGAAGGCAGTAAGGATCGGCGGATATCGCGAGCTTTTGCGGGTTCTCGCCACCTTCAGATCCGTGCAAACTAGGCAAGACTTGCGTTGGTTGCCGGCCGCTCCAAAGCCGCCATATCCGGTACTGCCGACGCGTGTCGCGGTCAGTGCTCGTTAAGCCCGCGCTGCTAGCGTGGCCGCCACTTCAGGCCTAGGATCACTCATGCACAAGCGAATCTGCGTACGTCTGCCCCGGCTGCTGCCAGCGGTGCTGCTGCTCGCACTGATGCCACTGTCGGCCTGGGCACAGGATGCAACGAACGATCCGGAGCCGGCAGCGCAGGCCGAGCCCGCCGACACCTATTCCCAGAAAGAGGTGATGGACGCGGCGCGCGGGTTTTTCGGCAACGTCACCGAGGGGCTCGCCAAGGGCGTCGAGCGCGTGTTCCAGGATCTGGGTGAACCGGTGGGGTATATCGCCGGCGAAGAAGTCAGCGGTGCCATTGCCGTCGGCCTGCGCTACGGTCAGGGTTCGCTGAACTACAAGTCCGGGGGGCAGATGCCGGTGTACTGGACCGGTCCCTCGATCGGCTTCGATCTTGGCGGAAACGCGTCCAAGGTGTTCACGCTGGTTTATGACCTCGAACGCACGGCCGATCTTTTTCAGCGTTTCCCGGCCGTGGATGGCAGCTACTATTTCGTGGCCGGCGTCGGCGTCAACTATCAACGCACCGATGGCATCACCCTGGCCCCGATCCGCACCGGTGTCGGGCTGCGCGCCGGGGCCTCGATTGGCTACATGAACTACACGCGCAAGAAGACCTGGAATCCCTTGTAGCAAGGCGCGCAAGACCGTCCAGGAAACGCGGCCCCGGTGGCCGCGTATTTTTTCTTCATTTTCGCCAGCCGCTGAGCGGGTGCGGCTCAGTCGGAGGCGGTGTCGCCAGGCGTTCGTGGCACGATCCAGCCCCGTTGGCCGGGCACTTCGACGATGTCGACCTCGATGCCGTAGAGCCGGTGCAGGTGCGCCGCATCCATCACCGCTGCTGGCGCGCCGCCGGCCAGAACACGACCGTCGCGAAGCAGGCTGACGCGGTCGGCGTAGCGCAGCGCAAGATTGGGGTCGTGCAGCACGGCGAGGACGCCCACGCCATCAGCAGCGAAGCGTCGCGCGGTCATCATCAGGCGATGCTGGTGGGCCAGATCGAGGCTGGCCGTGGGTTCGTCGAGCAGCAGATAGCGCGGCCCGGACGGCAGCGGTTCCCAGATCTGCGCCAGCACCCGGGCGAATTGCACTCGCGCTCGTTCGCCGCCGGACAGCGTCGTATAGCGGCGCTGCGCCAGCGCGCGAACGCCCGCAGCGTCCAGGGCCGAGAGCACGATCTCGCGCTCGCGCACGGGTCCGTGCCGAAGGCAGGGCTGGCGGCCCATCGAGACCACCTGCTCGGCCTTGAAGCCGAAGCGCAAGCGGTCCAGTTGCGGCAGCACCGCCCGGTGCCGGGCACGTTCGCGCGGCGGCATCGCGTCCAGCGCCTGGCCATTGAGCTCAACGCGCCCCGCCTGGGGACGCAGTTCGCCGCTCAAGGCCTTCAGTAGCGTGGACTTGCCGGCGCCGTTGGGGCCGAGCACCGCATGCACTTCGCCGGGCGTGAGGCGCAGCGAGACGTCGTGCAGCAGGCTGCGCTCACCGGCTCGGCAATGCAGTTGCTCCGCGACCAGGCTCAGCGTCTTGCCCTCACAGGGTTTCGCCATCGTTGCGGAATCGCAGCAGCAGAGCGATGAAGAACGGGCCGCCGACCAGCGCGGTCAGGATGCCGATCGGCAATTCGATCGGCGCCGCCACGGTTCTGGCAGCGGTGTCCGCCAGCGTCAGCAGGATCGCGCCCAGCAGCGCGGATGCCGGCAGCAGTAGGCGGTGATCGGGGCCGGCCCATAGTCTGATCAGATGCGGCACGATCAGGCCGACGAAGCCGATGACGCCGGTCAGGGCCACCGAGGCACCGACCGCGAGCACCACCAGAACCACCAGCCGGCGTTTGAGGCGTTCCACTGCCACGCCGAGATGGCCGGCTTCGGCTTCGCCGAGCAGCAATGCGTTGAGTGCGCTGGCATCTCGCGGAATCAGCGCAGTGCTCACGACCAGTACCGGCGCGGCGACCGCGATCTCGGTCCAGCTGGCCTTGCCGAGGCTGCCGAACAGCCAGAAGGTGAGGCTGCGCAGCGCAAAGTCGTCCGCAAGCTGCGTGAACAGGCCGATGCCGGCGTTGGCAACGGCGTTGATCGCAAGGCCGGCCAGCAGCATCGTGGCGACGCGGGTGACGCCGTCGGCCATGGACAGGCGCGCAACCGTCCAGGTGGCCACGGCGCCCCCAGCGAATGCCGCCAGTGGCAGCGAGAACGCGTAGGAGACCGGGCCGATGCCGGCGCCGAAAAACACGATCACCGCGGCGGCGCCCAGGGCCGCGCCGCTGGATACGCCGATTAGCGCGGGATCGGCCAATGGATTGCGGAACACCCCCTGCATGGCGCCGCCGGAGGCCGCGAGCGCCGCACCGACAAGCAGGCCAAGCACCACCCGTGGCAGGCGAATCTGCAGCAGCGCCGCATTCTCGACAGCGCTCGGCGGATCGCCCCAGTGAATGCCGGTGGCGTGCGCCAGGGTCGCCAGAACGCGGCCGGGCGGCAGCTCCAAGGGGCCGGTGGCCAGCGCGCCCAACACCGCCAGCAGCAGGATCAGCGTCAAGCCCAGGCACAGCGGCAGTGGCCGACGCCAGACCGGCTCCGCGAGCTCGGGCAGGGCATGCTCAGCCACCGTGAAGCGGTGTCTGGTGAATCGCGCGCGCCAGTTGCGTGGCGGCGGTGCCGAGGCGCGGACCCAGCCCGAGCAGCAGCACCGAATCCATGACCACGATCCGTGAATCGCGACCGGCGGGCGTGGCGGCGATCGCCGGGTTGCGGCGCAGGCCCTCCAATCCGCCCAATTGCGGCAATACATGCTGCGGCACGACGATGACCTCCGGGGCCAGTTGCACGAGCGATTCTGCGGACAGGGGCTTGTAGCCTTCGAAGTCCTGACCGATATTCTGACCGCCGGCCAGCTCTATCATCAATCCGGCATTGGTGTCGCGTCCGGCGGCCAGCGGCGTGGCGCCCTGTGCGGCCATCAGCGACAGCACGCGTGGTCGTGGCTGGTCCGCCAGCTTCGATTCGAGCGCCGTGAGTTGGCTGCGTATCTGCGCGATCACGATCTCGCCTGCGTCGGCGCGGTCGACGGTGCGCGCCACGTCAGAGATCAGGCTCAGTGCCGACTCGACGCGGGGTTTGCCGTCGAACAGCCGGACGGCAATGCCGGCCTTGCGCAGCCGATTCAGAGCCTCGGGTGGCCCAGCGTCGGTATTGCCGATCACCAGGTCGGGTTGGACCGACAGCAGGCCTTCGGCACCCAGCGTGCGGAAATATCCGACCTTGGGCAGTGTCTGGGCCTGCGGGGGCCACAGTGATGAGCTGTCGATGGCGACGACACGATCGCCCACGCCCAGCGCGAACAGGGTTTCGGTCACCTGAGCGCCCAAGGAGACAATACGGTTCGCTTCCGCGAACGCCGGCTGGGTGGTGATCGTAAGCAGCAGTGCCAGTGCGCGTATCGAAAGGGGCGACATGGCTGGAGCCTCGTCTTCTACGAAAAAGGACCCGGCGCGTCAGAGGGTGCGCCGGGCCATCGCAGGGTCTGGTTGCGTTGCGCTTGCGTGGCGGGCGATACCGCGCAGACGGTGGGCAGGGACTTCGGGCAGCTACTTGTTGAGGATCAGCTTGTCGTTACGCGTCAATCGCAGACGGTATTCTTCGCCACGGTGCTCAATGACGAGTTCGCGGCCGTTCTGGAATAGCTGCTCGGTGTGCAGGCGCGCGTTGACGGCGTTGGATCGGTGGCTGGAAAGATGCAGCACGGTGTTGGCGGCGGTGGGCAATGGCATGTCGACGTCCTCGGCTGATTAAGTTAGATAATGATAACGATTCGCATTCAGTATGCAAAGCGCCGTTCGTCGGGGAGCCCCTCGCCCCGGACCCCATGATCGGGCTGCTATACTGCGCGGCCCTTTTTCGGGGCGGCTTGATCAGGTGAAGTAGCCGGCAGGTCGTTGCGATAAGAAGTTTTCCCGGCGAGAGTGGCGGAATTGGTAGACGCACTGGATTTAGGTTCCAGCGCCGCAAGGCGTGAGAGTTCGAGTCTCTCCTTTCGCACCAACGCGTTCGGCGCCGCTGAAGCGCCAACCCAATCAACTAAAGAGTTTTAGACATCGATGGAAGTGCAGCTTGAGACTTCGGACGGCCTCGTCCGGCAGATGAAGGTCCGGATTCCGGCAGAGCAGGTCAGCAAGGCGGTGGATGCTCGTCTGAAGTCGATTGCGGCGCGCGCCAAGGTACCGGGCTTCCGTCCCGGCAAGGCGCCGATGAAGCTGATCAGCTCGCAGTATGGGCCGCAGGCGCGTATGGACGTGGTCACCGACCTGGTTCGCGGTAGCTACCCGGAAGCCGTGCAGAAGGCCGGTGTCAATCCGGCCGGTGCACCCTCGTTCGAAGTTACGGCCGAATCGCCCGACAACGAACTCGAATACACCGCCAGCTTTGAGGTCTATCCCGAAATCACGTTGGGTGCCTTGGACAGTCTCACGATCGAGCGTCCGCTGGTCGAGATCAGCGAAGCCGATATCGACAAGCTGGTCGACAACCTGCGCAGCAGCCGTCGCACGCTGAACGAGGTGGAACGCGCCTCCATCGTCGGAGATGCCTGCGTCATCGATTTCATCGGCCGGATCGACGGCGAGGAATTCGAAGGCGGCAAGGGCAGTGACGTCGAGCTGGAACTCGGCAGCGGCCGCTTCCTGCCGGACCTCGAGAACGGCATCGTGGGCCACTCGGTGGGCGAGACCTTCACGGTCGACGTCGCCTTTCCCGAGGATTACCGGGCCGAACAGCTGGCCGGCAAGGCGGCGCAGTTCGAGGTGACGCTGAAGAAGGTGCAGGAGCCGGTGCTGCCCGAGATCGACGAGGCGTTTCTCAAGGAGCACGGCATCGAGGCCGAGGCTGGTGTCGAAGGTCTGCGCGACAAATGTCGCAAGGCGCTGGCCAAGGAGCGCGACAAGGCGGTCAAGAACCGCGTGAAGGTTCAGGCGCTCGACGGTCTGCTGGAAATGAATGACATTCCGGTGCCGCAGGCGCTGATCGACCAGGAAATTCCGCGCCTGCGCCAGGAAGCCGCCTCCCGTTTCAGCTCGGCCGGCCTCAAGCCGGAACAGCTCGATCAGATGCTGCCCAATGAAATCTTTCAGGAGCAGGCCAAGAAGCGTGTAGCGCTCGGCCTGTTGATCAGCGAAGTGATCCGCAAACTGGAGATCAAGCCGGACCCGCAAGGCGTCGAACGCGCCATCGAGGAACTCGCGGCTGACTACGAGCACCCGGAACAGGTTCGGCAGTTCTATCAGGGCCGACCGGATCTGCTGCAAGGCGTTCGTGCCCTGGCGCTGGAAGATCAGGTGGTCGCCGCGCTGGTCGAAGGTGCCCAGGTCAGCGACAAGCCGATCGCGCTGGACGAACTGCTTGCCAGTCAGAACCAGAATCAGCTGGGATAAGGCTTTGGGCGGCTGCCGGAGCCTTCGGCCTGAGGATTTCCGAAGGTCGCCCCTTGATTTTCGCGATGCAGCGCCGATAAATGCATATCAACCCGCAGGTCGCGCACCCGACTCCAGGAGATTCATGACAGACATTCAGACCCGAGCGCAGCATCTGGTACCGATGGTCGTCGAACAGACGCCCCGCGGAGAACGTGCGTTCGACATCTACTCGCGTCTGCTCAAGGAGCGCCTGATCTTCATCGTCGGTCCGATCGACGATCACGTGGCGAATCTGGTGGTGGCGCAGCTGCTGTTTCTTGAATCGGAGAATCCGGACAAGGACATCTATCTGTACATCAACTCGCCCGGCGGTGTCGTCACCTCCGGCCTGTCGATCTACGACACCATGCGTTTCATCAAGCCGGACGTGGCAACGATGTGCATCGGGCAGGCCGCCAGCATGGGCGCCTTCCTGCTGGCCGCCGGCGCCAAGGGCAAGCGTTTCGCGCTGCCGAATTCGCGTGTGATGATTCACCAGCCGTCCGGCGGCGCCCAGGGCTCGGCGGCCGACGTGGAAATCCAGGCGCGCGAGATCCTGTTTTTGAGGCAGCGTCTCAACGAAGCCATGTCTGAAGCCACCGGCCAGCCGATCGAACGCATCGAAGGCGACATGGAACGTGATTTCTTCATGTCCGCAGAGGGTGCCAAGGAGTACGGCGTGATCGACGAAATTCTGGATCGGCGGGCAGACACAGCCGTTTGACGGCCCGCTGGCGGGCATTGTTTTGCAAGTTCGTGACGGCGTGCTATACATGATCCGAACCCGCGTGCGGGTCGGAAGAGGACTGCGATGAGTAACGATTCCCGAGGTAGTCACAACGGCCGCGTCCTGTACTGTTCGTTCTGTGGCAAGAGCGAGCATGAGGTCCGCAAACTGATCGCTGGCCCCTCGGTCTACATCTGTGACGAATGTGTCGATCTGTGCAACGACATCATTCGCGAGGAAGTACACGCCAAGCCGGCCCAGCAGGGCCTGCCCAAGCCGCATGAGATCCGTGCGGAGCTGGACGAGTACGTCATTGGTCAATATCAGGCCAAGAAGGTGCTGTCGGTTGCGGTGTACAACCACTACAAGCGCCTGGGCGCGCGCGACCACAAGGATGGTGTCGAGCTTTCGAAGTCGAACATCCTGCTGATCGGGCCGACCGGCTCCGGCAAGACACTGCTCGCCGAGACTCTGGCACGCCTGCTCGATGTGCCGTTCGCGATCGCCGATGCGACGACGCTGACCGAAGCCGGCTACGTCGGCGAGGACGTCGAGAACATCATCCAGCGTCTGTTGCAGAAGTGTGACTACGACGTCGAGAAGGCGCAGCGCGGGATTGTCTACATCGACGAAATCGACAAGATTTCGCGTAAGTCGGAGAACCCCTCGATCACGCGCGATGTCTCCGGTGAAGGCGTGCAGCAGGCACTGCTCAAGCTGATCGAAGGCACCATCGCCAGCGTGCCGCCGCAGGGCGGGCGCAAGCATCCGCAGCAGGAATTCCTGCAGGTCAATACCGCAGGCATCCTGTTCATCTGCGGCGGGGCTTTTGCCGGGCTGGACAAGGTCATCCAGAATCGCAGCGTCAAGACCGGAATCGGCTTCAATGCCGCGGTCAAGAGCGAGAAGGAGGGCCGCGAGATCGGTCAGGTGTTGGCTGGCGTCGAGCCCGAGGACCTCATCCGCTACGGCCTGATTCCCGAGTTCGTCGGGCGTCTGCCGGTAGCAGCGGTCCTGGAAGAGCTCGACGAGGAAGCGCTGATGTCGATTCTGCGCGAACCCAAAAATGCTCTGGTCAAGCAGTACGCCAAGCTGTTTCAGATGGAGGGCGTCAATCTCGAATTCCGCGAGGAAGCGCTGCGTGCGATTTCGGTCAAGGCCAAGGAGCGCAAGACGGGTGCGCGCGGTCTGCGCACGATCATGGAAAACATCCTGCTGGACGTGATGTACGACCTGCCTTCGATGGAACACGTATCCAAGGTGGTCGTGGACGAAGCCGTGGTCAAGGGCGAGTCCAAGCCCTATATCGTCTACGAAAACGCCGAGTCGACGAGGCGCGACGTCAAGACCAGCGCCTGAGGCGGAGCTGCGCAGATGCATGCAGATAGGCCGCACTCGATGCGGCCTATTTCGTTGTCTGGCGGAGCCGCCATTCCTCAATCGTATCGGTATCGGTAAACGCACGGATCGCCGCGGTTTCAGGGTTCGACTTGAATCGGACATCCGGGGCCCCCAAGAACAGGGTTCCGGCATACTCCTTGCCATACGGGTACCGCAGTAGCGGTCCCCCAATTTCGCATCGGCGGCCAAACTGTCGTCCGGAGGAAGACAACGTGGAAAATAACGACCAGCTGGCTCCCGTTCTCCCGCTACGTGATGTTGTCGTCTATCCGCACATGGCGATTCCCTTGTTCGTGGGCCGCGAAAAATCAATCAAGGCGCTGACCGCCGCGATGCAGGACGACAAGCGCATCCTGTTGGTCGCGCAGCGCACGGCCGATACCGATGATCCCGGTGAAAAGGACATCTACGATATCGGCACGCTGGCGACGATCCTTCAACTGTTGAAGCTGCCGGATGGCACCGTCAAGGTGCTGGTCGAGGGCGTGCGCCGCGCGCGTATTCAGGCCATGCAGTCCGGAGGCGAATTCATGACCGCGCAACTCGATCTGGTCGAGGACGACGAGGCCAGTTCCGAGACACGTGAGGTCGATGCGCTGATGCGTTCGACGATGGCGCAGTTCGAACAGTACGTGAAGCTCAACAAGAAGGTGCCCGCCGAGCTGCTGCCATCGCTGGCAAGCATGGACCAGCCGGGCCGGCTCGCGGACACCATCGCCGCGCATCTGAACCTCAAGCTTGAAGACAAGCAGAAGGTGCTTGAGATCGACGACCCCAGTGCGCGGCTCGAACACGTGATGGGGCAGCTCGAAGGCGAAATCGACATTCTTCAGATCGAGAAGAAGATCCGCGGCCGGGTCAAGCAGCAGATGGAGAAGTCGCAGCGCGAGTACTACCTGAACGAGCAGATGAAGGCGATTCAGAAGGAACTTGGCGACCTCGAAGACGCGCCGAACGAAATCGAGGAGCTTGGCAAGAAGATCGAAAAGGCCGGCATGCCCAAGCTCGTCAAGAGCAAGGCGACCGCGGAGTTCAACAAGCTCAAGATGATGTCGCCGATGTCCGCCGAGGCCACGGTGGTGCGCAACTATCTGGACTGGCTGACCCAGGTGCCGTGGAAGTCACGCACCAAGGCACGCATCGATCTCGGCCATGCCCAGGAAATCCTCGACCGGGACCACTACGGTCTGGAGAAGGTCAAGGAGCGCATCGTCGAATATCTCGCGGTGACCAGCCGCGTGCGTAAGCTCAAGGGACCGATCCTGTGCCTGGTCGGCCCGCCTGGCGTCGGCAAGACTTCGCTGGGGCGTTCGATTGCCGAAGCGGTCAACCGCAAGTTCGTGCGCATGAGTCTCGGCGGCGTCCGCGACGAGGCTGAAATTCGCGGACATCGTCGAACCTACATCGGATCGCTGCCGGGCAAGATCGTGCAGTCGATGTCGAAGGTGGGTGTGCGCAATCCGCTGTTCCTGCTCGATGAAATCGACAAGATGGCCATGGACTTTCGCGGCGACCCTTCGTCGGCCTTGTTGGAAGTGCTGGACCCCGAGCAGAACAACACCTTCAACGATCACTATCTGGAGGTCGACTACGATCTTTCGGATGTCATGTTCATCGCCACGGCCAATACGCTCAATATCCCCGGTCCCTTGCTTGATCGCATGGAAGTCATTCGAATCCCCGGCTATACCGAGGACGAGAAGATCAACATCGCGACGAAGTATCTGGTGCCCAAGCAGATCAAGAACAATGGGCTGAAGGACGGCGAACTCGAAATCACCGAAGACGCCATACGTTCGATGGTGCAGCACTACACGCGTGAGGCTGGTGTCCGCAATCTGGAACGCGAGATCAGCAAGGTCGCACGCAAGGTCGTCAAGGAAATCCTGATGGATCCGACGATCGAACAGTTGACGGTGAACGAGAAGAATCTCGATCGATATCTCGGTGTTCAGAAATTTCGTTTCGGTCGTGCCGACGAGAAGAATCAGATCGGCCAGGTCACCGGGCTGGCCTGGACGGAGGTCGGCGGTGAATTGCTCACGATCGAAGCGGCGCTGGCCTCAGGCAAGGGCAAGCTCACACAGACCGGCAGTCTCGGCAACGTGATGCAGGAGTCGATTCAGGCGGCGCTGACCGTGGTCCGCTCGCGGGCCGCGGAACTCGGAATCGATGCGGAATTTCACCAGAAGAAGGACATCCACGTTCATGTGCCGGAAGGCGCGACCCCCAAGGACGGTCCGTCCGCAGGCATTGGTATGTGCACGGCGATCGTCTCGGCCCTGACTGGCATTCCGGTCAAGGCCGAGGTGGCGATGACCGGAGAGATCACGCTGCGCGGTGAAGTGCTGCCGATCGGCGGACTCAAGGAAAAGCTGCTGGCAGCGCATCGTGGCGGCATTCGTACGGTGGTGATTCCGCACGAAAACGTGAAGGATCTCGCGGAGATTCCGGACAACATCAAGAACAAGCTCAATATTGAGGCGGTTCGCTGGATCGATGAAGTCTGGCCATACGCACTCGAACGGCAGCCGGAACCGGCCGCGCCGGTCGAGCCGCCTCCCGCGGCCAGCAAGCCTGGTGATGAATCGGCCCGCGCGCACTGAGTATTTTTCACAGTCCCGCATCGGCGAAAAAGGCGGCGGCTTCGGTCGCCGTCTTGTTTTTGTGGGCGCCATGAGCGAAAAGGCGGAAAAAAGAAGATGATTCACACGCAATGGGGCTCGACAAACCGCAAGCCAGGTGGTAGAGCTCAAAAACTCATGCAAACCTAGCATTGACGCGGGTTTGAGCGCGTGCGCTATACTCGCCAAGCCGTTCCGTACACGTCGATTCAAATGGTGCGAGATCACTCAATACGGGCGTGTTCGGACCCAACTTCCTGAAGTATTCACAAATAGCCGTAAGGGGAACTTTACCTATGAACAAAGCAGAACTGATTGAGGCTGTTGCGACCAAGGCGGACCTGTCCAAGGCCGATGCCGGCCGTGCCCTGGACGCACTGTTCGAGTCCATCAGCAAGGCCCTGAAGAAGAACGACAAAGTGTCGCTGGTCGGCTTCGGAACGTTCTCCGTGCGCAAGCGTGCCGCGCGCCAGGGCCGCAATCCGAAGACCGGCGCAGAGATCAAGATTCCTGCAAGCAAGAATCCGACGTTCAAGGCTGGCAAAGGCCTCAAAGACGCTGTAAAGTAGCGCGCCTTCCAGGGGGTGCTGATCCGGGTGCTTAGCTCAGCTGGTAGAGCGTCGCCCTTACAAGGCGAATGTCGGCGGTTCGATCCCGTCAGCACCCACCAGAGATTTGTGCCGAAAACGACAAGAATAGTTTTCGACGGTACGAGCAGTTAGCTGTATTCGCGGAGCGGTAGTTCAGTTGGTTAGAATACCGGCCTGTCACGCCGGGGGTCGCGGGTTCGAGTCCCGTCCGCTCCGCCAGTTTTTCCAGGGCGCCGTCTACGGCGCCCTTTTCGTTTGAGTGGTCTTCATTTAGGTCGAGAGCCAATGCTGCAGTCGATGAAGGAACGGATGACCGGCCCCACGATCTGGGTCATCATGCTCATCCTGATCGTCCCGTTCGCGTTCTTCGGGGTTGAACAATTTGCCGGTGGTGGCGCCGATCCGACCGTGGTCGAGGTCGATGGCGAGAACATTACGCAATCCCAGTTCCAGCGTGCCTACCAGCAGCAGTATCAGCAGCTCGCGCAGATGCTCGGCGACAACTTCCGCGCCGACATGATCAACAACGAGGCGTTCCGGCAACAGGTCCTGGATCAGATGATCCAGGAGCGTGTGCTGCGGCGTTATGCCGACGAGCGCGGCTACAGCACCTCCGACACCGACCTGATGGAGTACCTGCGCCAGATTCCTGCATTTCAGGACAATGGCAGCTTTTCGCCGCAAACCTACCGGGCGATGGTCAGTCGCGTCGGCCAGTCCACCGACCAGTACGAAGCGTCTCTGAGTAATCGTCTGGCGATCGAACAGATGCGCAGCGGCGTCTTGGGCAGCGCCTTCATCAGCGACGCCGAATTCGGCATCGACTATCGGCTGCGCAACCAGAAGCGGGCCTTGCGCTATGCGCGTTTCCCGCAGTCCGCCTACTTGGCACAAGCCGAGGTCGGGGACGATGAGGTTCACGCCTATTACGACGACAACGCACCGCGCTATCAGGCGCCGGAACGCGTGAAGCTGGCTTATGTGGAACTCGACCGGGACGCGTTGCCGCCCGCTGAGAAGCCCGCTGCGGACGTGCTCAAACTGATCTACGACGCCGAGAAAAACACTCGTTTCTCTGAGCCCGAACAGCGCCTGACCCGGCACATCCTGATCAATTTCGGCGCCGACCGGGATGCCGCGCTGAGCAAGGCAACAGCACTGCGCTCCCGTGTGGCCGGCGGCGAAGACTTCGCCGAAGTCGCCGAGTCCGATTCCGATGACTCCAGTTCCAGTGACGAAGGCGGTAGCCTGGGCTGGGTGCGGCGCGGTCAATACGACGAAAGCCTGGAGGCCGCGATATTCGAGCTGCCGGAAGGCGCGCTCAGTGAGCCGGTGGAGAGCGCGTTCGGCTACCACCTGGTGCGGGTTGATGAGATTCGACCGGCGCAGACCAAACCGTTCGAAGACGAGCAGGTGCAGGCGCAGCTTGTGGACCTGTATCGCGCACGCGAGGGTGAAAAGCGCTTTACCGACCTTGCCGAGCAGATCGAAGACCAGAGTTTCCAGCACAGTGACAGTCTGCAGGCGGCGGCGGACGCGGCCGGCCTTGAGGTCAAGACCACCGATTGGCTATCCCGCGACGCACGGACCGGGGTGATGGCGTACGAGGCTGTGCGCGATGCGGCCTTCTCCGCAGAGGTGCTGCAGGACGGTGAAAACAGTCGCTTGCTGTCGGTTTCGCCCACCCGTGTGATCGTGGTCCGAAAGCTGGAGTATGAGCCGGCCCGCACGCGACCGTTCGAAGAGGTCGCGGACCGGATTCGCAGCGAGCTGAAGATGCAGGCGGCCAGAAAGCAGGCGATGGCGGCCGCCCAGGCTGCGATGAGCGCCGCGCGTGCCGACCAGACCCTGGATGCCGTGGCGGGCGAGGCCCAGGCGAGCATCGAAAGCCCCGGGCAGGTCACGCGCACGCAGAGCGGCGTCCCCCCCCAAGTGCTGGACGTGCTCTTCCGGATGCCGCGCCCCGCCACCGAACGGCCCAGCTTCGAGACGGTGCGGCTCGACAATGGCGATGCCATCCTGATCGCGCTCGATGGTGTCGCCGAGCCCGATCCCGCAGCGGTGAAGCAGGAGGTCCGTTCGGCCAGCCGCAGAGAGCTGAGCGAGGCGGCCGCAGGTGCTGAATTCATGGCCGTGATGGAAGCGGTTCGCCAGTCTGCCGATGTGACGGTCGCCAGCGCACCGGCACCACTCGAGGCCCAGGAGTAAGTTCCTGAGTGTTCGCCGACTTGGATCGGCCGTTGTTCGAGCACAGATCCGATCCGGCGCTCGATTTGAGCTTGGATGCCGAATGCCCAGATCGCTCGATCCGGGCACCGGCTCGTTCTCGCTATGCACGATGACGCCGTGAGGACTTAGCGGTGCTGTCGTGACGCAAAAGGGGCGGCCATCAGGCCGCCCCTTTTGTCGAGGACAATCCAACGCGAATCAGGCCTCGTCGATGCTCATGCCGACGATGTTGAATCCGGCGTCGACATACAGGATCTCGCCGGTGATGCCGCTGGCGAGGTCCGAGCTGAGAAAGGCGGCGGTGTTGCCGACTTCTTCGACGGTCACGTTGCGCCGCAACGGCGCCGTGCGCTCGCTACGCAGGAGCATGGTACGGAATCCGCTGATTCCCGCCGCTGCCAGGGTCTTGATCGGCCCTGCCGAAATGCCGTTGACGCGTATGCCTTCCGGCCCGAGCTCGTCGGCCATGTAGCGCACGCAGGCCTCCAGGCTGGCCTTGGCCGGACCCATCACGTTGTAGCGCGGCATCGCGCGTTCGGCGCCGAGATAGGTCATCGTCATCATCGAAGCCTGCCGGCCCTGCATCAGCGGGCGCGCCGCCTTGCCCAGTGCAGCGAAGCTATAGGCCGATATTTCGTGGGCCATGTTGTAGCCCTCACGGGTCACGCTTTCGATGAATCCGCCGGCCAGCAATTCCCGCGGAGCGAAGCCGATGGAGTGCACGACGATGTCGATGCAGCCCCATTTCTCCTGAATGGCCTTGAACGCCGAATCGATCTCGCCGTCGCTGGTGACGTCCAGCGGCAGTACCAGGTCCGAGCCAGTGGCATGCGCGTGGTCTTCAACACGACTTTTGATCTTGTCGCCCTGGTAGGTATAGGCGAGCTCAGCACCCTCACGCGCGAATGCATGAGCAATGCCGCTGGCGATCGAACGTTCGCTGGCGACGCCGGTTATCAAGGCTTTCTTGCCACTAAGGAATCCCATGCGCTCTCCCGATGCTGTGGCCCTGCGAAGGGCCGGTCAATTTCCCACCCCGGTCACCCCGCCGGAGGGCGGGGTAATCTCAAATACTATAGCGGTTGGAACGTGATCGGATAGTCGATGGTGATTTCGTCGACGTTCTTCGCGCCGAAATCGAACAGCATGATGCGGGCCACGATCTTGCGCTCGAGTTCCGGGTCGTTGAGTTCGCTCGAAACCACCGTGCAGTTGCTGACACGCCCGTTCGGAGCGATCGTCAGCTTGACGTTGACGACGCCGCGCAGACCCGCGTTGCCACGCAACGCGCGGTTGTAGAGCGTATACAGCGAACCCTTGTTGCGGTCGAACACCAGCTGGATTTCCTCCAGCGTGCGCCCGGGGTTGCGGGCATCCCCGCTCTGGCCGATACGCGTCGGATCGGGGCCCAAGCCGGCGGGACGGTCCACGGTGGTGGTGCGGCGCTCGCCGATGCCGGTTCCGCCCTGCTGCCGCCGAACCTGGCCGCTGCCGATGCCGCCGGACCCGGAGCTGGCGGACTGGGCGATGGTGTTGCCTGCGCCGCCACCGCCGATGCCGCCGGTGACGACGTCGGTCTGCAGACTGCGGTTGGCGTCCATTCCCGGCAAGGTGCTGTCTCGCAGATCCTTGAGTTGATCGGAGAAGGCGAGTACACCGCTTCTCTGCGCGGTCTCGCGTGCCTGTTGCTGCTGCTCCGCGGCCGAGGGTTGTTGCACCTCTGGTGGCGCTTCCTGTTCCACCGGCGTTTCTGGCGTCGGCGCGGGCTCTTCAGGCGCGGGTTCCTCGGCTTGCTCTTCCTCGGCCGGCGCGGGCTCCTCGACCTCTTCGGCGATCGGTGCCGGCTCTTCCTGGATCAGCTCGGCATAGCGGGCTTCTCCCGCCTGTCCACCGCCGCGTTCGAGGCCAGCCAGTTTGAGAAATGGCACGACCAGGCCAATGACCAGAAACGGGATCGCCAGGATCATCACCCAGCGGCGGAAAGAGCGATCCGATTGCTCGGAATAGCCCCAGAACAGGTCGTTCAACGCGTAGACGCTCACGGTGCGGTCTTCCCTTTGTCGGAGGGCCGATGGATCACCGCCAGGGAGATGCTGGCGAACTGCGCGTCGGTACAGGTCGACATCACTTTCTTGAGCAGGGCATAGGGCGCGTCCTTGTCGGCCATGACGTTGATTTCTCCGCGCGTCATGCGCCGTTGCGGATCGCCCTCGATGGGAACCAGTCGGATTTCCTCGAAAATCGCGGACTTCAGCGGCGCCAGAATGGACGTGGTGGCCTTGGCGGCTGCCTCGGTACTCATGACATCGCGTACGTTGTTACCGAACTGGATAACGATGCGGTCACGCGCGATCATCAGCACGGGCACTTCTTCGGCGCGCTCCTCGGCAATCGATTCCGGCAGGGTCATCGCCTTGGGGCTGGGGAGAGTCTCTACCGCCGCGGAGTTGACCAGCAGGAAGAACACCAGAATCGTGAAGATGTCCATCAGCGAGACCATGTTCAGCGTAGCCTGCGTCCGCGATTTCTTGGTACGCCGTGTCAGCCGCCGGCTTTTGGCACTGCTACCGAAGCCTGCGCTCATGAAGCACCTCCCTCGGGCACAGCTTCGGTCGGGGCGTCGCCGATCGAAATCAAGGGAAACATCTCGCCACTCTCATCGGGTTTGACGCGAACGGCGTCCATGACCTGGATCAAGGCGTCATAGGCAACATCGGGTTCCAGCAACAGCGTGATCTTCTGCTCGTTGGGCAGGCGCTGCTTGATGCTCAGTAGCAATTCCGCGAGCGCGTCCAGATCGTAGTCGCCACCGGTCTTCGGAAATGCCTTGATCGGGCCGCTGGCGTCGAGCACGGTCAGGTTGCCGTCGCGGATGACCACGGTCAGCGAGCGCGGCGGGGGCTCTTCATCCGATGCTGCGGAACTCGGATCGGGCAGGTTCAGTTCCAGAACCGCGAGCTGCGAGAAAACGGCCGTGATCAACAGAAACGGCACCAGCGCCACCATGAGATTCATGAAGGCGGTGATCTGCAGCTCGGCGGGCTCGGTCCGCCGCGAGCGGTGCAGGCGCTTGATCATCCCGTTGTCGTCAGGCTGTTGATGAACTTGACGGTGGCCATCTCCAGACTGTCAAGCAACTCGTTGGTCTTGGTGGTGAGCCAGGTATGCAGGAACAGCAGCGGAATGGCGACCATCAGGCCAAACGCCGTGGTGTTCATGGCCACCGAGATCGACGCCGACAGCGCGTCCGCCTTTTCGGCAGGGTTGACGTTGGAGACCGCAGTAAACCCCTGGATCAAGCCGATGATCGTGCCGAGCAGGCCCAGCAATGTCGCGATGTTGGCGAACGTGGCGAGGTAGTGCGTGCGCTTTTCGAGCAGCGGCGTGACTTCCATCAGCGATTCTTCCATCGCACTTTCGACGTCCTGCCGCGAGCCACGGTTCTGCGCACGGGAGAGGCCGAACGACAGCACATGGCCAATCGCCGTATCCGATTCGGCGGTGACTTTTTCGGCCGCGGCGAAGTCGCGCTGGCTCATCAGCGGCTGCAGCTTCGCCCACAATCGGCGATTCTCGGCATGTGAGCGCTGCAGGAATAGCCAGCGTTCAACCGCGATCGCCAAGCCGAGCACCATGACCATGGCGATGGGGTACATGAAAGCGCCGCCCGTCTTGAAGAAGGTCAGCACCGTTCCGAAAAAATCCATACCGCGCTCCTCGTGAGAGTTTGTGTTGCCTGGGGGTTTCTGGGGTACGTCAGTCGTGTCTACGGCGTTGCGCCCTTGTCGGCCTTGACCTTGCGGTGCTCGGCCAGCGCGGCGCTGTATTCGATATAGCGAGAGAACACGTCCTTATCGACGGGCAGCATGGCCTCGTCGAGCAGTTTCGCCGGCCGATCGATCTCGGCCTCGGGCGTGGAGTCGCGCCAGGGCGTGATAAAAAGTCCGATCGGTGTCTCGCGTTCACCGAGAATGGTTGTTCCATAACCTTCCTGGCCTGCCGAAGCAGGCTTCGTGCTGGACTGTCCTGATGTCTGAACCGCTGGTTGTTCGTCCTGAGCCCGGGCGATGCCACCCGAGGCCGCGATCAGGAGACCAGCGATCAGGAATGATACGGTCTTGCTCACTGTTCTGTCTCCAGGCTCGGTGTTGCCGGTACTGCTTGCGCGTTGCCGCCAGTGGTCGTCGCCGCTTCGATCTCGGCGACCCAGACATCAACCTGCAGGGCGTCGCCGCCCATGGCCGACTGGTAGGCGCGGTATTGCGTGATGGCGGCCTGCGGCCGTCCCAGATTGCGTTCGTACAACATGCCCAGGTTGAGGTGGGCGGCGGCATATCCGGGGTCAACGGTCAAAGCCTGCAACCAGCTCTGTTCGGCACGTTCGAAGTTGCCGGACTCGACGTACTGAATCGCCAGCAGATTCAATGCCACCTTGTTCTCGGGGTTCAGCTGTATGGCCTGTGACAGCGCGCCGATCGCGGCCTCGCGCTGCTCGCGCCCGGCGTAAAGAATGCCAAGGTTGGTGTACGGCCCGGAAAAGCCGGGGAAGTCCTGAGTCAGGCTGCGGAACGCTTCGATGGCCTCGTCGGTCTTGCCGATACGCATGAGCTTGACCGCGGCTTCGGATCGCCCCTCCGGATCTTCCTTTTCGGGTTCCGGCTCCGGCTCGGCTTCGTCCGGGGCTGGTTCTTCGGCCGCCGGCTGCGATGATGGCGTCGGGCGCACCGTTCCGGTGCCTCCGCAGGCCGCCAGCAGCGCCGCCAGCGCGGCGACCAGCAGCAGTTTGGGTTCAGCGCAGCGCATCGTAATACTCCTCGGCCTTCATGCGCTTGGCGTATTGTCCGGGCGCGATGTCCACCAGGGCGTCGTAGCTTTTCTTGACGGACGTGTCATAGACACCCTTTCGAATCCGCTTGAGGTTGGTTTCATACCACTCGATCGATTTTTCCTCGAAGGGGTAGGCCTGTTCTTCGAGCAGCAGGTCGTACTGTTCCAGGGCCAGATCGTCGAGATTGCGCGGCCGTTCGGATTCCATCAGCGCGCGCCCAAAGGCGCGATACAGGTCGCCCAGTTCCAGCGTCGCCGCCGTGGTGACTTCGGCGAAGCCGTAGTCCGCAGCGGCCGACAGGGTGTCGATCGAGGACTGCATGGCTTCGCGTTTCGGTGGCAGGCTCTGTTCGATCGGCAGGCTCAGGCGCAGCGCACGGGCGCGCTGTGCTTCCATACGGCCCAGTTCCAGGCTGGCGCGCGCGGCGGCGAGTCGGGTGGCATCGCTGCGCGCGGCACCGGCCTGCGCATCGGCGGCGACGACCTGCCCCAGCCAGTAGCGATACTGACCGGTGTTGCCCTGCGCCTTGTAGATCTCAGTGAGACGTTGTCGGGCCGCGAAAGCGGAGTCGACCGGTTGCGGATACGCCCGGACGTAGCTTTCGTAGGCGCCGGCCGCGTCGCCTGAACGCTTGGCTTCGTCATAGAGCTGCGCCGACTTCCACGCCGCCTCGCGACGTACGTCCTGCGATTCGGTGTCGCGGTTCGCGATGCGCTGATAGGCGATGGCGGCCTGCACCGGCTGCGTATCGCGCTCGTAGCTCACGGCCAGTTTCTTGTCGACGTCGGCCACGAACTCATGCTGGGGGAAACGCGAGCGGAAGCTTTCGAGCACCGTGGCGGCGCCGGCCCAGTCTTCCAGTTCGATCAGTGACGCGGCCGCGTCGTAGTCCGCATTGGCGCGGATACTGGCGTTTGGCGTGATCTTGCCGACGCGCAGGAACTGTTCGGCCGCGGCGCGCTGGTCGCCGGCGGCGCGAGCGGCTTCGGCCTGTTTGTAGATCGAGGCGGCGAGCTGTTCGGTGACACGCTCATGTTCCTCGGCTTCCTGGGCCGGCACCATCCGCAACAGCGCCGCGTAGGCGGCCTCGGAAGCGGGATAGTCCTCCTGGGTGAATTCCGCGTCGGCGCTGACCGCGAGCGCGGTACGGCGCAGCGGGGCGGGTGCGGCAGGCTGCGCAGTGAGTACTTGCTGTGCCACCGTCACGGACTCATCGAAGGCCTTGATTTCGAACAGGTCTTCGGTCGCACGAGTCAGTACGGGCAGGGCTTGCGGATGCTGCGGGTGTGCGGCGGCGAAACGCTTGCCGGAATCGATCGCCAGGCGCAGCGCTTCCGGGCGTTCCTCGGCCGGCACCTTGGCCGCGTATTGCTGGTAGGCCAGTACGGCGGCGTAAGCCGCTTCCGCCGAACGCGGATGCGGTGGGTAGTCGTAGGCGGTCCGCGTGTACTGCTGTGCCGCTTCGAGTGTCTTGCCGCCAGCGTACAGCGTCTCACCGAGCAGGAAGTTGTTTTCCGGCGCCGCCGGATCGTCCGGGAACACGTCGAGCAGGCGTCGGTACCAGGACGCGGCGGTCAGGAAATCGCCGCTGCGCGTCTCTGGATCGGCCGATGCCTGGGAATGGTAGTACTTCGCCAGATCGTCGAAGTGCTGCCGCAATGCGGTCATGACCTCGTCCGGAACCGGACGCCCCTTCCAGTACGGGGCGCGCGGATCGTAGGTGTTGGCGTAACGTTCCTTCTCGCGGATGATCAGCTCGGCGAATCCGCCCTGGCGATAGGCATCGATCACGCTGGCCTGGAATTCGGGCGCCAGCAGATCATTGCTGTGCCGCTGCACAAAAGCCGCATACGCTTCGCCGGCGTCGTTGTAGCGTTCCTGTTCGAGCAGCTGGTCACCGAGGCTGCGGTACAGTAGCGGGTAGTAGGCCGGTTCTTCGTGGCTGTCCAGATAACTATTCATGGCCGATCCGCCGCCCATGGCCGCGAACGACAGGCTGGTGACACGCAGCACGTCCTTCACCAGCGCGCGCTTGCCGCCCGCCGTGGCCTCCACAGCGGCCTGTGGATCGCTGCTTGGATCCGGCGGCAGGTCACGGTCGAGAATCGTGAACAGTACGGCGACGGCGGCTTCGTAGTCGGACTGCTTGTACAGCGACCAGGCCAGTTTGTACTCGGCGGCCTCGTAGAACGGCGTTTCATCTCCCAAGGCCATGACGGCGCGATACTCGGCCGCAGCTTCGCTGAGGCGATTGCTGGCAAACAGCAGCTCACCCCGACGGAAATGGCTGTCTGAGGCGTACGACGAGTCTGGATACTCGGTCTGCAGGCGCGCCAGCGTATCGATCGACAGCTCGGTTTCGCCAAGACTCTGGTAGGCGCGCGCCAGCTGATAGAGCACGCGGTCGTTGGCCTTGCCGTCGGGATTGCTCTTCAACAGGTCCTGATAGATTCCGATCGAGTTCTTCAGCGCTGCGTCATCGGTGCCGGGTTCGACGTCCTCGACCTCGATCTGCAGGTCGGCCATGCGCCGCAGGGTCTCCGCCCGCGTTTCATTGTCGGGCTGCAACTTCATGATCTCGCGATAGTTTTCCAGCGCGAGCTGCGGGTTTGCCTCAATTTGTGTCGACTGTTGGACGGTCAGTTCTTCCGGCGCCGGCTGCTTGCGATCCAGAGCTTCGCGAATACTCGGGCTGGAGTTCTCGATGGTGGAGGCGCAACCGGCCGACAGCACCGCGACCGTTGCGATCCAATGCGTCGGTTTCATTCCTCGCCCTCCGCCGCGGAATCTTCCGCCTGAATCTTGTGGTCGTAGATGCGCGCCATCGAGAAGCGTGCTTCGAGCAGGTATTTCTCCAGCTGTTGCTTCTGACCTTCCAGTTCCCTGACACCGAGGTCGCGCAACCATGCGGCCTGGGCGGTGCCGATATCGGACAGCAGCGGGCGCAGGCGGTCGATGTCCGGCACCGTGACGGCGAGCTTCTCACTGGGGCCGTCGAAGGCAGGCGGGGCGTCGGCGAGCGACAGCTCAACCGGCGCTTTGGCCAGAGCCGAATCAGCGCCTTCAACTTCGCTGACGGTTCCAAGGTGATCGCTGCTGCGCAGTCGGATGCCGGGCAAGTCCTGCGGCAGCCAGTCACGGCTGCGACGTGCCGCGATCAGCAGGTCCGCGGGAACCGGCGGTACGGCCCGTGCGCCACTTTCGATGCGTCGCAGGCGGTCCTCCCAGGTATCGAGGCGGCGCGCGAGAAAGCGCAGATCGCGGTAGTTCTTAAGCGCCTCCTGGAATCGATGCTCGGACAGCAGCGAGGTCAACCAATAGGTTTCTGGAAGGTCGGGCAGGTCACGCAGGCGCCAATCCCAGCCGGATTCGGCGTCCACGTCGCGTCGCACGATGGTTTCGACCATCGCCAGTTTATTCAGCGACTGGATTCCGGCATCGATGCGTGTACGGCCCTCTTCGAGCGTTTTTATCGCGATCAGGTAGCGGTCCAGGGCTTGTTCGTGCGCACCGAGGCGCTCCAGCGCATAGGGGATTGCCAGCATGCCTTCCTGCACGGCCGGGTCCATGCGGTCACGCTTGACCAGTTCAACCCACGGCACCAAGGCGCGCAGCAGCGCTTCTTCGGCTTCCTTGGCGACCTTTCCGCGCGCGAACGGACGCAGCGCGGAGCGCTTGAAGAGGTCGTCTTCAAAGAATCCGGGGCGGATCAGCACGCCTAGCGAGGAAAAGGCATTGAAGCTGCGCTCGGCATTGTCTTCGTCGCCGACCGCAGCGCGATTCTGCCGATCTCCAAGCGGTGCCAGTTGCGACCAGCCGAGGCCGAGCAGCGCGCGATTCGAGAACGGGCCTTCGACCTGGACACGGTTGAATACCGGAATCGCGCTGCCGCCGAGCTCGTTGCGCAGGAAGCTGTAACCGAGCGACAGATTGGCGCGATCGCGCAGCGCCAGTTCCTTTACGGTTTCCGGACGCATGCGGCCGACGCGGTCGAGCAGGTTGCGGCCCTGGGCGACCCGGCCGTCGTTGATCATGGCGACGCCCAGGTTGTACTCCATGAACGGAGTGTGTTCGTCGACATTGTCGAGTTCGGTCAGTACTTCGACCGCTTCGTTGTAGCGGCCCTGTTCCATCAGCACCCGTGACAACAGGTCCTGCCACTCGATGACCAGGGCCTGCGGCAGAGTTTCGCGTAGGCGCATCAGGTCGCGTGTGGCTTCCGGCAGGTAACCGCGCTCGTACTCGAATTCGGCGATGCGCAGCCGTGCCCTCGCCAGGGTTTCCGGCGCGGACTGGGTCATCTGTGCGAGGCGATCGTAGACCGCTTCGGCCTGCGGCTTCAGGCCGAACGACAGATAACACTCGGCGAGCAGCCAGAAGTAGTCTTGGGAAAAGCTGTCGTCGGAGCCCGCTTCGTCGGCAATGTTGAGCAGTTCGGTGAGCGCGGTGAAGTAGCGGCCCTCGGTTTCATAGAACTGCGCCGCCTTGAGGCGGGGGTCTCCCACGGAGCCGAGTCGGTAGTCGACACGTGCGTTGTCGAGCTTCCATTGTTGCGAGGCATCGTCTGAATCGATCAGCGTGGAGGGCGCTTGCAGACGCTGCACCGAATCCATCTGCAGGCTTTGTCCGAGCCCGGCCAATGGCAGCACGATGTCGAGCGAGGCCAGCTGTTTGTTGAAGCTGGTCTCGAGCGATCCGTGGATCGGCGGGTCGCCGGGTTTGGCGGTAATGTAGTGACCGGTGAACTCCGCATGTAGGCGGTGCGGACCCTGGGTGACGTTGGTTCGCGCCAGGCGGTGCCAGCCACCGTCAGTAAAGGCGGCGGACTGGCGCTCGGTGTAGGCAAACGTGAACGGCGTGCCGCCATCGATGCTGACCAACATGTCCGTCAGCAGAAAGCCCCGAACATCGACGTTGACGTAGATGTCCGTGCGGCTGAACGCCGGATAGAGCAGAGCCTGCTCCTGGGCGTTGAGCGCGCGATTGAGCTGCAATACCTCGTTCTTGAGCGTGCCGACCTGCTGGTCGAGCTTGAGCGCTTCCGGGTCGATCGGAGTCGGCGCGCCGGCATTGGCGGCGAACGGCAGTGCGACCAGGGTCGCCACCCACAGCGAAGTCTTCAGGCGTTTGTATAGATTCATGGAGTTATCAGTCCGAGCGCGCCGACTGTAGCAAAACAAGCTGACAGATTACTTGCGCGTTCGCTGCGCTCCAGCCCGGGTTCATGCATCCGGGGAACGCTCGCTGTTGCTGTCGCCGTCTTGCGGCAGCCAGATCACCAGCTTTCGGCCGATACGCAGGACTCCGCTGCGCGACAGGTCGTTCCATGACTCCAATTCCTTTTGGCTGACCCCGAATCGTTGCGCAAGGACGGACAGGCTGTCACCTGCCTGCACTACGTACTCCGCCTTTTGCCGACGGGAGGTGGTGGTGGATGCGACCAGCGGTGATTTCAAGGTGCTTGCCGGCCTGCCGCCTTTCGGGATCATCAGGGTATGGCCAACCTTGATCAGCGTACCACTGAGGCGATTGGTGCGTTGTATCGCCCCGACACTCGAGCCGTAGCGTTGCGCGATGGACGAAAGATTGTCGCCGCTGGCGACGGTGTAGCGAGCGTAGCGGACGAACTCGGATTGGTCGGCGCTTGCGAGCCGCAGCTTGAATTTCTCGATGTTTCTGATCGGCATCAGCAGCCGGTGCGGCCCGTCCGGATCAGTGACCGAATAACGCAGGCCAGGATTGATCGCGAACAGGGTCGACAAGGGCACACCGCTCCAGTCCGATGCGACCTGCAGGTCGATCTGGCCGGGCAGTTGGACGATGTCCGTGACCGGTGTGTCCTTGATCTCCGGCAGGCGCATGCCTTCGCCACACACCGCCAGCGCCAAGCCGAGCAGGCGTGGCACATGGCCCCGCGTTTCTTCCGGCAGCGGCATTTTCCAGAAATTGCGGGGAAGCCCGGCGGCCAGCTGCTTGCGCTGCTCGGCGATCAGTCGGTTCTCGCCGACGTTATAGGCCGCCAGCGCCAGCAGCCAGTTGTCGAACAGGTCATGCAGGTTTGCCAGGTAGTCGAGCGCCGCGTCGGTGGATGCGAGCGCGTCTCGCCGGCCGTCGTACCAATCGGTTTCACGCAGGCCGTGATTGCGGGCGGTCACGCCGACGAACTGCCACAGCCCCTCGGCGCCACCGGGCGAGCGGGCGTTGGGGTTGTAGTTGCTCTCGATCACGGGCAGCAGGGCGATTTCCATGGGGAACCCGCGCTCGTCGATCGCGCGCACGATATGCCATAGCCAAGGCTCGCTCGGTGCAAGCAGCGAGCGAACGCGACGCGGGTGCGAACTGTAGTAGTCGCGCCACTTCTGGACCTGTGGCTGGGCCTCGCCGTGCAGCGACATGCCTTCGCACACACGCGGCCAGATCTGTTCGGCGGCCAGGCCGGGCATCGCCGTCAGCAACAGCAGTAACGTCACGGCAAGACGCCGCGCCGCGAGTGTCAATCCGATCATCTGGAGGTCTGCGCTTTGTAGTTATCCTTCCAGTTGCGCAGGGTAGCAAACACCGTTGCCGGCGCGTCCGATTCGGCACCTTGGGCTCTTGCCGCGGCGATCACGGCAGGCTCGCCGACGCGCAGGAACGGATTGATTCGATGCTCGCGTCCAATGGTCGAGGGCAGGCTTGGCAGGCCGCGCTGACGCGCCGCATGAACGCTGTCCTCGGCTTCGCGTAGCGCCGCACTGTCCGGTTCCACGGCTTTGGCGAATGCCAGATTGGCGGCAGTGTATTCATGCGCGCAGTACACCTGCGTGTCGTCTGGCAGCTCGGACAGGCGGCTCAGCGAGTGGTGCATCTGCTCCGGCGTGCCTTCGAACAGCCGCCCGCAGCCGGCCGAGAACAGCGTGTCACCGCACAGCAGGTGACCCTCGCTGTAATAGGCAATATGCCCCAGCGTATGCCCGGGAACTTCGATCACGCGCCAGCTCCGGCCGAGCAGCTCCACAAGATCGCCATCGGCGACTTGGCGGGTCAGCAATTCGATGCGCTGAGCCTCACCGGCGGGCCCGACCACCGGAATCGCGGCCTCGCGCAGCAATTCGGCGATGCCGCCGATATGATCCGGATGCCAATGCGTCACCAGAATGCCGGCGAGCCCCAGATTGCGGTCGCTGAGGAATTTGCGAACCGGTGCGGCCTCGCCGGGATCGACGATCCAGGCATAGCGCTCACCGACCAGTGCCCAGATGTAATTGTCACTGAAGGCCGGTATCGGTTCGATCGAGTTCATAGAAGAGGGCCATGCAAGAAGAAGCGCTCATGTGACTACAGCGTGGCGTCGGAACGCAACGCACCGCATCCAGGCTGCGCCCCCCGCAGCGATGGAGCCGGCGAACGTAGTCGGCCGAACCCGAACTGAAACTTAATGGCGGTTCGTGCGCGGCGGCTGGGCGAGCCCCGGCCGGGCGCGTATGATTTTGCGACGCCCGATTTTCCGAACCGAGCCATGGCGCCCCTGCGTCACCCACGCAAAGCCGCACCACCCAATCGCTATACCCACATGCTGTGGACGCGCTCGCCGCGCGGCCGGCGCACCCTGGCGCTTGAGGAATGTGAACTGCGCCGGGTTCTGCCGGAATTCTTCGGCCGCTACTGCGTGCAGGTCGGCAGCTGGGGGCAGGGCGGTGAATTGATGGCGGGCGCGGCAACCCTGCATCGACTGGTGCTCGGTACCGTGCGCGATACCGGTAACCACGCGCAGATCGAAACCGACCGCGTGCCGCTGCTGAGCAAGAGTGTCGACACCATGATTCTCGCGCACGCCCTGGAATTCGCACATTCACCACACCATCTGCTGCGCGAGGTCGACCGTGTGTTGACCGACCGCGGCGCCCTGATGATTCTCGGATTCAATCCCTGGAGTCTGTGGGGGCTGCGCAATCGGCTGGGGCCGCGCTACCGCGCCTTTCCGGACAGCGCGCGATTCATCGCCGCGGGCCGCCTGTGCGACTGGCTGGAGCTGCTGGATTTCGAGGTCACCGAACTGCGCCGGTTCGGGCCGGGTTCCTCGTGGTGGCGGCCGCGCGCGGTCAATTGGTTGTCGACGCTGGCTGACAACTACGTCGTGGTGGCACGCAAGCGCGTGCTGCCGATGACGATGATCGGCAAGCCGGTGCGCGCCAAGGTCGCCCCGATCCTGGGCGGCATCGCCGTTCCGGATGCCCGTTCGAGCGCGCACGACGCATGAAGGAAGTCATCATCTATACCGACGGCGCCTGCCGTGGCAATCCCGGGCCCGGCGGCTGGGGCGTGTGGTTGCGGCACAACGGGCATGAGAAGCGCCTGTGTGGCGGCGAGACCCTGACCACCAACAATCGCATGGAGCTGATGGCCGCGATCAGCGCGCTGGAAGCCTTGCGTCAGCCCTGTTCCGTATCGCTGCACACCGATTCGAACTATGTCATGCAGGGCCTGCAGGAATGGTTGCCGAACTGGAAGCGCCGCAACTGGAAAACCGCGAGCAACAAGCCGGTGAAGAACCAGGATCTGTGGCAGCGTCTGGACGAGGCGGCTGCTCGGCATCGCGTGCAATGGCACTGGGTCAGGGGCCACAGCGGCGATGTCGGCAACGAGGAGGCCGATCGTCTCGCCAATCAGGGAATCGACGAACTGATCTCCGGAGTCGCCGCCCCGTGAATGCCCCGAGACAGATCGTGCTCGACACCGAGACCACCGGTCTCGATGTCGCGCAGGACCACCGCATTATCGAAATCGGCTGCGTCGAGGTGCGCAATCGTCGCGTCATTGGCGAGAAGCACTGGTACCTGAACCCGGACCGCGACAGCGATCCCGGCGCATTCCAGGTGCACGGCCTGACACGCGAATTCCTGTCGACGAAGCAGCGCTTTCCCGAGATCGCCGCCGAACTGACGGAATATCTGCAGGGAGCGGAGTTTCTGATTCACAACGCTTCGTTCGACGCGACGTTTCTCGACTACGAATTCCGGCGCGCCGGATTGTCGACCACGCTGGCGTCTCTGGGCACGATCACCGACACGCTGGTGATGGCGCGGCAGAAGCATCCTGGACAGAAGAACGGTCTGGATGCCCTGTGCAAGCGTTACGAGGTCGACAACTCGCACCGCGAACTGCATGGCGCGCTACTGGACGCACGCCTGCTCGCCGACGTCTATCTGGGGATGACCGGCGGCCAGGAGACCTTGCTGCTGGCCAGTGATGAATCAAAAGACCATGGCCTGACGCCGGAGCTGCGCGCCTTGTTTGCCAGGGCCGAGGGTTTGCCGTTGACGCTGCGTCCGGCCGACGAGATCGAGATCGAAGCCCACCTCACACGGCTCGCCGCGATCGAGGAGAAGTCCGGCAAGCGCCTCTGGCCGGAATCCGTTTAGGCGGCCTTTGCCATCGCGTCCGTCGCATCGCCGGCGGCGACCGCGTCGCCACCTGAGGTTTCATAGGCCTCGCGCCACCGCGCATGGACTTCCATGCCGCCGTGTTGCCAGGGATGAAACCGCGGGCTGTAGTAGCGAAGGTAGTCCGGAACCATGCGCAGGAAGATGCCGCGCGTTCCGTACATCCACCACAGGCCACGCAGCCAGAGTCGCCCCCGAGCCGGCAGGCCGTCCACCTGAAACATGTGACGCATGATCAGGAAGGTGTGCAGCGGGAACAGCAGGCTGACCCAGAGCATGCTCAGGGCGCGCGTCAGCCAACTGCCGCGCGCGACGTTCCGGTAGACATCGAAAGCGACCGCCTTGTGCTCGATTTCCTCGACCGCATGCCAGGCGTACATCGCGCGAATTCGCGGATCGGCGTCGTGGAACAGTCCGGTGTCCAGAAAGCTGTGCGCCATCAGCGCCGTGAAGTGCTCCGAGGCGACCGTCTGACCCAGGGTGAACGCTTTCGGCAAGCGCTGGCGAAAAACATCGAACAGCACGCGCCGCTGTTCGGCAATGATGTGGTCCACTTCGACGCCCTGTTCCTTCAGGCGGTCGTTGAAGCGCGTGTGGACCATGCCGTGCTGGCCTTCCTGATAGGTGAAGGCCTTGACCTGTGCCAGCAGCTCCGGATCGTCGATCCGCTCGCGGTAGTCGCGCACGCAAGCGATGAAGAATTTCTCGCCTTCCGGAAACAACAGCGACATGGCGTCGAACAGACGCGTCTTGAACGGATCACCGCCGAACCAGTATTTGGGAATGTCTCCTTCCAGGCCCAGGCCCGGACCCTGGCGGGGAACGATGGCGGGCGCCGTGTTGGGGGCTGAGTTCATGGAGTGCCTCCGGAAAACGATGAGACTCCAATCTAGTCCTGTGGTACGGCGCACTCTAAGGACGGTCGGCGACGCTTGGGAACATTTCGCGACAATACCATCATTCAATGGCATTCAATGCATGCTCTGCGTCACCGATTTGCGATACATGCTGGGACTTTGCCCGCTCCAGCGCGTGAATGCGCGGGTGAAGCTGCGACGATCGGAAAACCCCAGTCGTTCGGCGATCGTCTCCAGGTTCTGTCTGGGATCGGCCAGCCAGGCAGCCGCGATCGCATGACGCGCCCGTTCGCGGACCTCCGAAAACTGCAGACCCTCGTCCTGCAGGCGCCGTTGCAAGGTGCGCGAGTGCAGGCCCATCGCGGCAGCGCACTGTGCCAGCGGCTGTGCCAGCAGGGCTGGTTGTCGACGAAACGCCGCTTCGAGTTCGTGGGCCAGCCCTTGCTGGCGCCTCAGTTCGCGTACGCGCTGCTCCACCCGCACACGTGCCTGTTCGTGCACCAGCGGGAATCCGCCGGGTAGCGGTGCGTCCAGCATCGCCGCATTGAATTCCAGGGCGTTGTCGGCCTGATCGAACCGCACGGGGATACCGAAGAACGCCTCGTACTCCGGAGCATGCGCCGGAGCCGGATAGTCCAGCCGCAGCCGCCGGAACCCCAGCCTGTCGTCCAGCAACCGGCGTGTGAACTTGAACGTGGAGGCGAACATCGCCTCGATCATGTGGCGTCGGTGTGGGGGCGGGGCCTCGGATTGCAGGATCAACGCGGCCTCGCCCTGCCGTTCGCCCAGGCTGGCGCGCACCAGCGGATTGATCAACTGCTGGACCCACTCGAAGACACGGAACGCGTCGCGGAGCCTGGGGCTGGTCGCCAGAAACGTTTCGATGTCCGGCTGGTATTCGAAGGCGAAGGTTTCGCCCAGTACGAACGGGAAGTGCGGCCCGCGCGAGGCGGCGACGCAGGCTTCCATGATTGCCGCCAGCTGCCCGGGCTCGATCCAGAGGTTCTCCAGCTGGCCCTCGATTCGAAGGCCCTGCTGTTCGAACAGCGGCTGGATATTGAATCCGCAGCGCGTCGCCGCCTTGATCCAGTTCGGCAGGACCAGCAGGGGTGCCGCCGGTCTTGGCGCTGGCCGATTCGAGTCCGGATGCATCGTCATTTCCGAGCGGTGGGCTGAGCGCGAACAATCATTCTGCCGCCGTGTGGCCCTTCGGGTGCAGCGGGTCGCGGCCACCTCGGCGTGCATGTGTGCGGCGGTAGTCGCCGGGCCGCACGCCGGTCCATTGGCGGAACGCGCGATGAAACGCACTGGGTTCGGCAAATCCGACGGCGGTCGCCACCTGGGCCAGGGTGTCCTGGCTGTCGATCAGCCGCGATACCGCCACTTCGCGCCGCAGACTGTCCTTGATCTCGCGGTAGCTGGTGCCCTCGCGCTCCAGACGACGACGCAGCGTCGAGGCAGTGAGATGCATGTCCGTTGCCAGATGTTCGAATACCGGCCAGCGCTCTATCGGTGTGTGCCGCAGGTGCCTGCGTATGCGCACCGCACAACCGGTGCTGTCCTTGTATTTGAGAATGATGTTGCCGGGGGCCTGCGCCAGAAAGGCACGAATGCTGTCTTCGTTCTGCACGATCGGCACGTCGAGTTGTCCGGCGTCGAAGCTCAGTGCCGTCTGCGGCGCCGAGAACGCCAGCTCGCCGCAGTACATCAACTGATATTCGTCCCACCACGACGGGCGTGGGTAAGCGAAGCTGGCCTGCTCGATCGGGATGCGCCGTCCGATCGCCCAGCACAGCAGTCCCTGCAACATGATCAACAGGGTTTCCTGGGCGAATATCGGGTCCGGCAGTCCGGCATCCGCTCGCGTTTGCACGCACAGACTGGCGGTGCCGCCGACGATGTTCAGTCGTGCCTGGGTGTCATCAAGCAGCAGATTGACGAACGTGGTCGCGCGCCGAGCGGCTGCGCGCAGGCTGCCGGCCTGGATCGTATAACGGCTCATGGTGGCGAAACTGCCACGTTTCATGCGCCGTGAGTCGAGCGCGAAGAATTCATCGTCGAGCAGCGCGGAAATCAGCAGCCAGAGCCGGCTGAACTGCGCCGCCGGTACACGATGCCGGTCATCGTCCAGGCGTGAAACATCGATGCCGGATCGAGTCAGCACAGAGTTTGCGGGCCGCCCACGGCGCTCCAGCGCGGCCACCGCCTTGCGTACGAAATTGATCGAGACGCTGCCACGTTCCATACCGCTGGACACGCCCTCAGAAAAATGGATTCAGTACCGAGTATTGCAAATTAATTCATACCTTGCGGCGGAATCGGGCATGGCCGGGGGCGGGTCGCTGTCTCTAAAATCGGGCTGTTAAGCCGCGTCCAGAGAATTGCTCCGATGAACGATCTGTCGAAACCGCCCGAAATCATCCGCTACCAGGCCCAGCAGAAAATCCGCCTGGTCACCGCCACCGCGCTGTTCGACGGGCACGATGCCTCGATCAACATCATGCGGCGCATCTTCCAGGCCAGCGGCGCGGAGGTGATCCATCTGGGGCACAACCGTTCGGTCGGCGAGATCGTTGCCGCGGCCCTGCAGGAAGACGCGCAGGGTATCGCCATCACCTCCTACCAGGGCGGTCATGTCGAGTTCTTCAAGTACATGGTGGACCTGCTGCGCGCCAATGGCGGCGAGCACATCAAGGTGATCGGCGGCGGCGGCGGCGTGATCGTGCCGGCCGAAATCAAGGAGCTGCACGACTACGGCGTGACCCGCATCTATTCCCCGCACGATGGCGCCTCGCTGGGCCTGCAGGGCATGATCAACGACGTGCTGGCCAACTGCGATTTCGATGCCGCTGCCTATGCGCCGGACGAGGGCGAGGTCGTCGAGATCCTGCGCTCCGGTGACCGTCGCGCGCTGGCGCGTACGCTCAGCGCCGTCGAGAACGGCCGCTACAGCGCGGCCACGCGCGAAGCGATCCAGGCCGCGGCCAAGCAGATCGACACGCCGA
The DNA here is from genome assembly GCA_022599775.1 of Gammaproteobacteria bacterium. Taxonomy (GTDB): domain Bacteria; phylum Pseudomonadota; class Gammaproteobacteria; order Nevskiales; family Nevskiaceae; genus Banduia. The sequence continues at coordinate 6,967 of JAHZLQ010000032.1, read as the reverse complement.
CCCTGGGCATCACCGGTACCGGCGGCGCCGGCAAGTCCTCGCTGACCGACGAACTGGTGCTGCGCATGCGTCTGGATCAGGACGACAGGCTCAAGATCGCGATCGTCTCGATCGACCCTTCGCGCAAGCGCACCGGTGGTGCGCTGCTGGGCGACCGCATCCGCATGAACGCGATCGATACCGAAAACGTCTACATGCGCTCGCTGGCGACGCGCGAAACCGGCTCGGAACTGTCCGAAGCGCTGCCGGACGTGATCGCCGCCTGCAAGCTGTCGGGCTTCGACCTGATCGTGGTCGAGACCTCCGGCATCGGCCAGGGCAATGCCGCGATCGTGCCGTACGTGGACCTGTCGCTGTATGTGATGACGCCGGAATTCGGTGCCGCCTCGCAGTTGGAGAAGATCGACATGCTCGACTTCGCCGACTTCGTGGCGATCAACAAGTTCGACCGCAAGGGCGCCGCCGACGCGCTGCGCGACGTGCGCAAGCAGTACCAGCGCAACCGCGAGCTGTTCATGCAGTCGCCGGACACGATGCCGGTGTTCGGCACCATGGCCTCGCGCTTCAATGACGACGGCCTGACCGCGCTGTATCAGGCGATCATGGCGCGGCTGCGCGAACGCGGCCTGGAGACCACCGAGGGCCGCTTGCCGCGGATCGAGGGCAAGGCCTCGTCCGACAATCGCGCGATCATTCCGGCGGACCGCACGCGCTATCTCGCGGAAATCGCCAACACCGTGCGTGACTATCACAAGCTGGTCGGCCTGCAGTCGCGCGTGGCGCGCGAGCGCCAGTCGCTGCGCACCGCCAAGGCCTTGCTGGAGGCTGCCGGCAAGCCGGTGGCCGGTCTCGACGAGCTGATTTCGGACAAGGACGGCGAGCTGTTGCCGGCTGCGACCAAGCTGCTCAGGCAGTGGCCGCAGACCGTGGAGCACTACGCCAAGGACGAGTTCGTGGTGAAGGTGCGCGACAAGGAGATCCACACCCAGCTCGCGAGCCGGTCCCTGTCCGGTTCGCGCATTCCCAAGGTCTCGTTGCCGCGCTTCGAGGACGACGGCGAGACTCTGCGCTTCCTGATGAAAGAGGGCATCCCCGGCTCGTTTCCGTACACCGGCGGCGTGTTCGCGTTCAAGCGCGAGGGAGAGGACCCGACGCGCATGTTCGCCGGCGAAGGCGATGCAATCCGCACCAACAAGCGCTTCAAGCATCTGTCCGAAGGCATGCCGGCGCACCGGCTGTCGACCGCCTTCGATTCGGTCACACTGTACGGCTGGGATCCGGGCGAACGGCCGGACATCTACGGCAAGGTCGGCAATTCCGGCGTTTCGATCTGCACCCTGGAGGACATGAAGATCCTCTACTCGGGCTTCGACCTGTGCGCGCCGACGACTTCTGTGTCGATGACGATCAACGGCCCGGCGCCGATGATCCTGGCGCTGTTCATGAACACGGCGATCGACCAGCAGGTCGACCAGTTCAAGGCCCGCGAGAATCGCGAGCCCAGCGCCGAGGAGTACCAGTCGCTGCGCGCGCTGGCCTTGTCGACCGTGCGCGGCACGGTGCAGGCCGACATCCTGAAAGAGGATCAGGGCCAGAACACCTGCATCTTCAGCACCGAATTCGCGCTGAAGATGATGGGCGATATCCAGGAGTTCTTCGTCAGCAACAAGGTCCGCAACTTCTATTCGGTGTCGATCTCCGGCTACCACATCGCCGAGGCCGGGGCCAACCCGATCAGCCAGCTCGCGTTCACGCTCGCCAACGGCTTCACCTACGTGGAGTCCTATCTGGCGCGCGGCATGAACATCGACGATTTCGCGCCGAACCTGTCGTTCTTCTTCAGCAACGGCATGGACCCGGAATACTCGGTGATCGGCCGCGTGGCGCGCCGCATCTGGGCGGTGGCGATGCGCGACAAGTACGGCGCCAACGAGCGTTCGCAGAAGCTCAAGTACCACGTGCAGACCTCGGGCCGTTCGCTGCACGCGCAGGAAATGTCGTTCAACGACATCCGCACCACGCTGCAGGCGCTGTGCGCGATCTACGACAACTGCAATTCGCTGCACACCAATGCCTACGACGAGGCGATCACCACGCCCACCGAGGAATCGGTACGCCGGGCGATGGCGATCCAGCTGATCATCAACCGCGAATGGGGCCTGGCCAAGAACGAGAATCCGATCCAGGGCAGTTTCATCATCGACGAACTGACCGACCTCGTCGAAGAAGCGGTGCTCAAGGAGTTCGAAGCCATCGCCAATCGCGGTGGCGTGCTCGGCGCCATGGAAACCGGCTACCAGCGCGGCAAGATTCAGGAGGAATCGCTGTTCTACGAGCACAAGAAGCACGACGGTTCGCTGCCGATCATCGGCGTCAACACCTTCAAGAACCCGAAGGACGATGGCGTCATGCAGGAGATTGAACTGGCCCGTTCCAGCGACGCCGAGAAGCAAAGCCAGCTCAAGCGTCTGGGCGAGTTCCAGGCGCGCAACAGCGATCGCAGTGGTGCATTGCTCGACCGTCTGCGCCAGTGCGTGATCGAGGACGGCAACACCTTCGAGGTGCTGATGGACGCGGTGCGCGTGTGCTCGCTCGGCCAGATCACCCAGGCGCTGTTCGAGGTCGGCGGACGTTATCGTCGTAATATGTAGGTCTGCGCCCGCCGCTCGCGAGCCGATTCGCTGGACCGGCCGGGCCGCCCCGTTCAATTCATCAACCAGGTTCGAATCATGTCCCAGAGAGAAGTCTTCATCGTCGGTGCCGCCCGCACCGCCGTCGGTTCCTTCGGCGGCAGCCTCAAGGACGTACCGCTGAGCACGCTCGCGACCACCGCCGTCAGCGCCGCGATCAAACGCGCCGGTCTCGCCGCCGATTCGGTCGAGCATCTGGTCATGGGCAATGTCATCCCGACCGAGCCGCGTGACGCCTATCTCAGCCGCGTTGCGGCGATGGAAGCCGGCATGCCCAAGGAGGCGCCGGCCTTCAATGTCAACCGCCTTTGCGGTTCGGGCCTGCAGGCCATCGTCTCGGCGGCTCAGAACATTCTGTTGGGCGATTGCGACATCGCCATCGGTGCCGGCGCCGAGGCGATGAGCCGCGGCGCCTACCTGATGCCGGGCGCCCGCTGGGGCGCGCGCATGGGCGATTCGGTGGTGCAGGACTACATGCTCGGCATCCTCCACGATCCGTTCCAGAGCATTCACATGGGCATCACCGCCGAGAACGTGGCCGAACGCTACGGCATCACCCGCGAGATGATGGATGCGCTTGCGGTCGAGAGCCAGACGCGCGCCGCGCGTGCCATCGAGGAAGGCCGCTTCAAGAGCCAGATCGTTCCGGTCGAAATCAAGACCCGCAAGGGCACCGTGGTGTTCGAAGTCGACGAGAACGTACGCGCCGGTGTCACCGCCGAGCAGCTCGCCAAGATGAAGCCGGTATTCAAGAAGGACGGACAGGTCACCGCTGGCAATGCCTCGGGCATCAACGACGGCGCCGCCGCCGTGGTCCTGGTCGAAGGCAAGCGCGCCGAAAAGCTCGGCCTCAAACCGCTGGCGCGCCTGGTGGCCTACGCCCACGCCGGTGTAGACCCAGCCTACATGGGCATCGGCCCGGTGCCGGCCACGCGCCGCGTGATGGAGCGCGCCGGCCTCAGCGTCGATCAGATGGACGTGATCGAATCCAACGAGGCCTTTGCCGCCCAGGCCTGCGCCGTGGCCAAGGAACTGAATTTCGATCCGGCCAAGGTCAATCCCAACGGTTCCGGCGTGTCGCTGGGCCATCCCGTCGGCGCCACCGGCGCCATCATCAGCACCAAGGCAATCTACGAACTGCATCGCAGCGGCGGGCGCTACGCGCTGGCGACGATGTGCATCGGCGGCGGGCAGGGCATCGCCGCGATCTTCGAACGCGTCTGAGGAATACCGTATGTCGCTAGAAACCGTTGCCGTGATCGGCGCCGGCCTGATGGGCAATGGCATTGCCCAGGTCGCCGCCATGTCCGGACTCAAGGTGGTGATGGTGGACATCAACGATGCCGCCGTCGACAAGGGCATCGCCACCATCGGCTCCAGCCTCGTCCGCCTGATCAAGAAGGAAAAGATCAGCGAGGCGGACCGGTCCGCGATCCTCGGGCGCATCCAGGGCACGACCGACTATGCCGCCGTGGCCGATGCGCAACTGGTGATCGAGGCCGCCACCGAGAATCTCGACATCAAGCTGCGCATCCTCAAGCAGCTCGATGGCATCGTTTCGGCGGACACGGTGCTGGCGACCAACACCTCGTCGATCTCCATCACCCAGCTTGCGGCCACGATCTCGCATCCCGAGCGCTACATCGGCATGCACTTCTTCAATCCGGTGCCGGTGATGGCGCTGCTGGAGATCATCCGCGGCCTGCAGACCAGCGATGCCACGCACGCCACCGCCATGGCCTTTGCCGAAAAGCTCGGCAAGACGCCGATCACAGTGCGCAACAGCGCCGGCTTCGCCGTCAACCGGATTCTGTGCCCGATGATCAACGAGGCGATTTTCGCGCTGGCAGAAGGTGTTGCCACCGCCCGGGACATCGATGAGGGCATGAAGCTCGGCTGCAACCATCCGATCGGGCCGCTGGCACTGGCCGATCTGGTCGGCCTGGATACCCTGCTGTCGGTGATGGAAGTGTTCCAGGAAGACTTCGGCGATCCGAAGTACCGGCCGGCGCCGCTGCTGCGGGAGATGGTCGCCGCCGGCTACCATGGGCGCAAGAGCGGTCGCGGCTTCTACGACTATGGCGTCTGAGCGATGAGCGAATATCAAGCCCCCCTGCAGGACATGCGCTTCGCGCTGCAATCCCTGGTCGACCTCGAACAGCTCGCGGCCCTGCCGGGCTTCGAGGACGCCACGCCGGATCTGATCGACGCGGTACTCGACGAAGCCGCCAAGTTCGCGGCCAACGAGCTGTCGCCGATCAATCGCAGCGGCGACCAGCAGGGCCTGCGCTGGACCGACGGCGAGGTCGCCACCGCCGATGGCTGGAAGGGCGCCTACAGCCAGTTCGTCGAAGGCGGCTGGAATTCGCTGTCCTGCGCCGCCGAGCACGGCGGGCAGAATCTGCCGCGCCTGGTGTCTGCGCTGACCGAGGAAATGTGGAACGGCGCCAATATCTCCTTCGCGCTGTGCCCGATGCTGACGCGCGGCGCGATCGAGGCGATCGAACTGCGCGGCAGCGACGAACTCAAGGCTACCTACCTGCCCAAGCTGGTCAGCGGCGAGTGGACCGGCACCATGAACCTCACCGAGCCGCAGGCCGGCTCGGATCTGTCGGCGGTGCGCACGCGCGCCGTGCCGCAGGACGATGGCAGCTACAGGCTGGACGGCCAGAAGATCTTCATCACCTACGGCGAACATGATCTCGCCGACAACATCATTCACCTGGTTCTGGCCCGAACGCCGGATGCGCCCGAGGGCGTCAAGGGCATCTCGCTGTTCGTGGTGCCCAAGTTCCTGGTCAACGACGATGGTTCTCCCGGCGAACGCAACGACGTGCGCTGCGTCTCCATCGAGCACAAGCTCGGCATTCACGCCAGCCCCACCTGCGTGATCGCCTTCGGCGGCAACGGCGGTGCTAGCGGCTATCTGGTCGGCGAGGAAAACCGCGGCCTCGAATACATGTTCATCATGATGAACGCCGCGCGCTATAGCGTCGGCATCGAGGGCATCGGCCTGTCCGAGCGCGCCTACCAGCGTGCCGTGGGCTATGCGCGCGAACGCGTGCAGGGCGTCGAAGCCGGCGTGCGCGGCGGCGGCAAGGTGCCGATCATCCGCCATCCGGACGTGCGCCGCATGCTGATGCTGATGCGCTCGCAGACCGAGGCGATGCGTGCGCTGGCCTGCGTCGTCGCCAGCGCCATGGACGTCGCCCGCCTGCATCCGGATGCGGATAAGCGCGCGCAGCAGCAGGCTTTCGTCGACCTGATGATTCCGGTGGTCAAGGGCTGGTGCACCGAGAACTCCATCGACATCACCTCGCTCGGCGTGCAGGTTCACGGCGGCATGGGCTACATCGAGGAAACCGGGGCGGCGCAGCATTTCCGCGATTCGCGCATCACCACTATTTACGAAGGCACCACCGGCATCCAGGCCAACGACCTGATTGGCCGCAAGATCGCGCGTGATGGCGGCAATGCCGCCGGTGCGGTACTGGCGCAGATGAGCGAAGTCGCAAGCAGCGCCGCCGGTGCCGCAGATGAGTCGCTCAAGCTGATTGGCCGGTCGCTGTCGGAGGGTATCGACGCGCTCAATGAATCCGTCGACTACGTGGTCGCGAACTTCCGGGACGACATGCGCAGCACCTCGGTGGGCGCGGTGCCGCTGCTCAAGCTGTTCGGCATCGTCACCGGCGGTTGGCTGATGGCGCGCGAGGCCCTGGCGGCGCAAGCCGGGATCGGTGCCGCATCCGGTGCCGAAGCGGCGTTCCTGCAGAACAAGCTCGTGACCACGCGCTTCTATGCCGAACATGTGCTGAGTCAGGCGGCCGGTCTGGCCCGCACCGTCAGCAGCGGTGCCGCCAGCGCGCTGGCTTTGGCGGACGACGCATTCTGACGGCGGAGTGCCGAAACGAGTAGCTCGGATGAAGCGCAGCGGAATCCGGGAGCAAGGTTCCATGATGCCGCCCGGTTCCCGGATTCCGCTGCGCTTCATCCGGGCTACGACTTGTTTCGAAAACTTCGTGTCGCGGTACTAACGGCCATGCCGCGAGCGGCACCGTGCAGAATGAACCTGCTGCGGCACGGCCGTTGCCCTCACCCACCGCTCGCAGTCGCGAGCGGTCCCCCCTCTCCCGCAAGCGGGCTGAGCTTGTCCCACAAGTCTGCTGGACATCGCAGAGGAGAGTCGATAGTCTGAGTGGGTGGATCGACTTGAGGCGACCTCTGACGAGCAATCGCGGTTTCTGCCGGAGGCATGGCCGTCGGTGTGTGCGGCCGAT
>JAHZLQ010000031.1 GCA_022599775.1 Gammaproteobacteria bacterium | reverse complement strand
GTGAAACCTTGCTCCCGGATTCCGCTGCGCTTCATCCGGGCTACGGCATCTCTCGAACCCCGCCTATCGCGGATTCGCTGCGCAACCAGCGCAGCAGCTGCTCGCAGACCCGGGCGGAGCCGAGCAGATCCATGTGATTGGTCCGGTCGATCACCACGCGATGACTCCGTGCAAAGCGCAAGGCACGGCGTCGTTCAGGGTGCCGGCCCAGTGCGCTGTTGACCGGCACCAGTCCGTCTCCGATCACGCAGTCACCGCGCCGAACCGAGGATTCGCCACTGATCTGCCGCGCGGTCGTCGCCGCCAACGCGTAGCAGGCCACGTCGTCCGGCAAGGGCGTCAGCTCGGGTGGACCCAGACCATTGGAAAAGCGGTCGAAGCCCTGCCAGTCCTCGTCACGCACATTGCCTTCGCGCAGGTCGGTGATGCCGGCACTGCGCAGGCGGCCCAGGCGCGCGAACGGCGCGGCATACGGCACTGCGGCGAGCACGCTGTGCAGACCGTGACCGCCACGCTCCAGCGGCGCTCCCAGATGCGGCGTACCGAGACAGATCAGGCGACGCAGCAGACGGCGCCAGACCATGGACCGGCCCTGCGCGTAGTGACAGGCGCTGCGCGACAGCAGGCCGCCCATGCTGTGACCGACCAGATCGATCTCGCGCAGCGGACACGGCCATTGCGCAACCAGGGCTTCCAGGAGCTGGGCCAGTTCTCGACCGTTCTCCGAGATATGGCGGCCGCTGTTGTAGCGCAGGTACAGCACGCTGCAATCCAGCGCCTCGGCGATCGCGACACCATGATCGTGGCCGTTCCAGTTCCACTGGCGATCGTTCATGCACAGGCCGTGGACCATCACCACGAGGCGTTCACGTGCTCGCGGCAAGCGCGCGCGCAGTTCCTCGCGGCGCAGCGGCAAAGGCCGGCCCTCAAGGCAAAAGCTCATGGGCGTGGCCAGCGGATTGGCCGTCGCGGCCAGATGATCGCCGAGCACGCCGTTGAGCGCCGACACCGCCGCGTCACGCTGCGGTGTCGACGACGGATGCGGCAGGCGTTGCAACAAGGGCGGCAGCGCCAGATTCAAGCCCTGCCCGACCGCCGCGGTGACCCCGCGCACGCAGCCGTAGACGAAACCGGTGATGCCGCGGGTCCGCCCGCGCGGCCCCCGGGTCGGCAGAAACGGCGGACGCAACACCGAATCGTGCACCGCCTCGACGATATCGGTCAGTTGCAAGGTCGCGCTGGTCGCCAGCTGAGCCAACGCCGCGACATCGCTGGGATGCAGCCATGCGGCCGGGCGGCCGGTATCGGGCTCATACATCCAGGGGTCCATGAGGTTCATGGGCGACACAGTAGAACCCGGCCTCGAACGGCGCCACTCGAAGCACTCAGCGCGGCGACAGAGTGGCCGCTGCACACTGCGAAGAATGAGGCGTTTCCTGCTGTTGTCGATACTGCTCATCGCGCTGTGCGCGCTCGCCTGGCAGCGTGGTGCGCCGCACGTGGACGATCGCAATCTGCCGTGGACGCCGCTGCAAGCGGAGCAGGCGCCGAACTGGCTGACCGGCTACAAGCTCGCGCGCTTCGAGGACGACACGCCGGCCTGTCTGCGGTTTCTCGAAGACAGTCACCTGAACTTCAGCCCGCTTGAGGACCGGACCACCGGCGCGGGCTGCGGATTTCAGGATGCCGTGCGCATCGAATCGGGTGCGCTGGACTATTCGGGCGCCTTCAGCCTGAGCTGCCCGATGGCGGCATCGCTGGCCGTGTTTCAGCGCCATGAGCTGCAGGACGCGGCACGATCCATGCTCGGCTCCACCGTGACGCGCATCGACCATTACGGCTCCTACGCCTGCCGCAACCTGTACGGCCGTGACAGCGGCCGCCGCAGCGAACACGCCACCGCCAATGCCTTCGACTTCGCCGGCGTGCGCCTGGCCGACGGGCGCCGCATCAGCGTGGCCGCGGACTGGAATGCCGACACCGAGGAAGCGCGCTTCCTGCACGAAATTCATGACCGCGCCTGCCGCTATTTCTCGACCGTGCTGGGTCCGGGCTACAACGCGGCACATGCCGATCACTTTCACCTGGACCGGCGCGGCGGGTTCTCGGTATGCCGCTGATTCAACGGCGAATACCGGCGTGCATCCGCATGCGCTGATAGAAATCGACATAGGCGGCCACCACCGCCGTCTCGCTGTGGCGTTCTTCAAACATCGCGCGCCCGCGCGCCGCCATTTGCGTCATCAGCGTGGGATTGCCGATCACCGTGGCCAGCGCCCGGCGCAGGTTCGCGGGGTCCGCCACTTCGGCCAGATAGCCGTCGTCCTCGTGCAGGATCAGTTCGGCCGGGCCGTCACAGCGCGTGGCCAACACCGGCAAGCGCTGACTCCAGGCTTCGAGAATCACGTTGCCATGCGCCTCCTCACGTGACGGGCAGACAAAGAGGTCTGCCAGCTTGAGCGCGGTCTCCGCCCGATCGACCCAGCCGGTGAAATGGATGCGCCCCGGCGCCGCGCGCGCCAGACCCTGCAGCTCCGCCCGCATCGGGCCGTCTCCCATCAGCAGCAGATGCAAGGGGCGTCCACGAGGCTGCGCGCCGAGTTCGATGAATGCCGGAATCAGGTCCTGATAACCCTTCTTGCCGATCAGACGTCCCATGGAGACGATCAGCAGCGCATCTTCGGGAATGCCGAGGTCGTGGCGGGAGAACGGCGGCGGAGTGTCCCGCGGAACATCCGGCACGAAATTGGGAATCGTCTCGACGCGGTCCGGCGGAAAGCCCACGCTCAGCATCCACTTGCGCAGGGTATGCGTCACCGTGACCCAGGCGTCGGCGTGACGGAAATAGCGGGCGCGGTAGTAGCCGCCGAGCCGCGCAACGTGCAGGCAGCCGCGTGGCGCGCGCGTCAGCCAGGTGCCGCGCGACATCCAGCTTTGCACCACCTCGGCCTGGTGCTGCCGGATCAGTGCGCGGATACGCAGTACCGCCGGCACATCGAGATAGTTGCGCATCGGCAGTTCGTACGGGGCGCCCGGAGAACCGAAGGCCCGCGCCAGCGGCGAGCCCGGCTTGACCGCGATATGCGTGGGGTTGCCGGCCCGGCGCAGGCCCTGCACGCATCGCAGGAAGGTGTTTTCCGCACCCGCGAGATGCGGGCTGGACAGTACATGCAGACTCGAAACTGTCGACACAGATTCCTCTCGAATCGAAAGACCGCAGTTCCGGAATGAACGCCTTCCTGGTTCCGCCCCCTTCGAATCCAGCCCGAAGCTGCCGACTACACGGCAATCACGATTGCCCGGCCATCCCGCACGACCCCGCACGACCCCGCACGACCCCGCACGACACTTACGCCGCGACCTTCCCCAAGGCCGCACGCAACAGTTCGTACAGGTGTTCCTGTTTACGCTCGAACGCCAGGCGACCACGATGCGCTTGCAGCGCTGCCGCGCTCATTGCCGTGTAGCGGTCAGCGTCCATGATAATCGCCACCGCGTCGGCGAGCGCGGCCGGATCGGGCAACATCGGTTCGCCGATCGTGCCGCTTTGCGGTCGGTACACCATCGGATAGACATCGCCGGCATCGCCGCCGAACTCGGCGTAGCGCGACAGCGGCAACGTCGGCTCCACGCACAGCCCGGTGACGCCATGCTCGACAACCTCGCCGAGCCCGTCCACGGCGGTCGCCACCACCGGCGCACCCGCCGCCAGAGCCTCGGCGCAGGCAAGTCCGTAAGGTTCGCGCAACGCCGGATGCAGCAGCAGGTCGATCGAATCCAGAAATGGCTCCATCGGCGATACCCGGCCGAGCATGCGCACGCGTTCGGCAATGCCGAGACGCAGCGCTTCGGCGCTCATGCGCGTGCCGTCCTTGCCTTCACCGGCCACCCAGAGTTCGGCGTCGATTCCACGCCGGGCAAGCTCGGCGATGGCATGAACCGCCAGCACACCGCCCTTGAAGCCGCGCAGCCGCGCGGCGAAACCCAAACGCACAGCACGCCCCTCGGGCAGGCTTCGCGCCATGGCGCCCGGCCCCCCGCCGAAGACCACGCCCGGCGCGCAGACCTGCACTTCGCCGCGCACACCCCAGCGCTGCAGCAGCATCTGCCGTGAGGCCTCGGAATTGGCGAGATACAGGCCATAGGCATCGACGAAGGCCGGATCGAAATCCGGCGCGGACTCGTACCAGGCGCTGCCGCGCTCCCAATAGACCGACAGACCTCGGCGACGCTCGGCGAGCCGCGCCGGCGCGGTGTCGCCGAACAGGTTCCAGTTCAGCACGCAGTTGATGTCCCAGCGCCGTGCCAGTGAAGCGCGGTGGACTTGTCATGCCGCCACCGGCCATTTCGGTACCGGCAGACCGTGCCAGCGGCGCAGCTCGCGCGCCGGCTGACTCAGGCAGGCCAGGGCTGCGCCGACTTCCGGCGCGACCCTGCGCAGGTTCTCGACCAGAAAGTTCGACACGCCGGAGCGCTTCTGGCCGTCGCGCACGAAAGCGGCGAAGTGCTTTTCCATGCCACCCCAGGCGCCGTTGCGCAGCACGATCTGGTGAAGGATGCGCAATTCATCGCTCATGCACGGGCGACCGCCAAGGTACTCCACAGCAGGCGCCAGCTGCGTGAGGAAAAGGGTGCATGCGCGAGCAATGTCCGCACATGGCGCCATGCCCCACGATGCTCTCCGACCGACAGAGCCGCCGCGGCCGCGCGACGCAGATAGTTTCGATACATGGTCGGAGCATAACGTCGCAGCGCCTCGCCGTGGTCACGCAGCAAGCCGTCATAACCCTGTGCCGCGTCTTTCAGGGTCAGAATCTCGAGCGCCGATCGGGGCAGGCGCGGACGTTCCAGGGACCGCACCTGAGGTGCCAGACGATCGCTGGCATCCTGGTGGTACAAGCGCAACACGTCCGGGAACAGGCGCGAGCGAAACCGGCGTGCGAAGTCCAGATGGTATTGGGCCTCGTGCATGCGCTGCTCGGAATACCGCAAGCCGTCGAAGCACTCGCGGCGCACGCAGCGCAGCATGTCGCGGCAACGGAATGCCGTTTCCTCGATGAACCGCAGATAGCCGAAGTAATCCCAATCGATCGCGCGGGGAACCGGATCCGGACTCAGGCGGCCACAGTCCAGGCGGCAGCGGAACCACAGCGCGTGCAACTCGGGCGGCGCCAAGTCGGCTCGCTCCTGAATACAATGCAAGGCGCCGGGCAGCAATTCGTCATCACTGTCCACGAACACGATCCAGCGACCGCGCGCGGCCGAAACGCCGGTGTTGCGTGCGGCGCCGACGCCTCGATTGCCGGCATGCCGCAGAACTTTCAGACGGGGATCGTCGATCGCCTGCAACCAGGCCGCTGAACCGTCCGTCGACGCATCGTCGACGACGATGACTTCGAACTGCGGATGATCCTGCGTCAGCAGACTGGACAGGCAGCGCGGCAGAAATGCCTCGCGGTTATAGCTCGGCACGACCACGCTGAGCATCGTCATCACAGGCTCTGGACCGGCATCGGAGTCAATCCCTGGCGGCCAGCATCATCGTGAGCTGTTCACGGCGGCCGAGTGCCGAATGCAGCTTGTAATCGTAGCCGAAGCGCACCGCGGGCGATCGCCACTGCATGAGTCGGCTGCGCAGCGCGTAGAAGCCGATCTTCAGTGGCAGGTTCCAGCGCAGGCGAACGCGCATTTGCGCTGGCGTCAGACGTTTGCGCATCGCGCGGCGGTACTCGTCGCCGCGGCCAGCGTTGTAGCCGCGCCGCAACAGCTTTTCCATCGTCAGATTCTCGGGCAGCAGCACATGCTGCAAGCGGGCCCGCGGCAGATAGATCACGCGCAGGCCGCGCATCTTGAGACGCGACACCAGCTCGGTTTCGCCGCCCATGGCGTAGGAGCTGGCGGACGGCCCGAGATCCTCGCGGAAACGATCACGCTTGAGCACGGAGGTACGCACGGCGAAGTTCGGGCCGAACGGCGTGCCGGCGTATTCACCCTCGCCAGTACGTGGCGCGAACGCGGCGAAACACTGTCCACGGAACGGAAAATCCGGATGCGTGATCCAGGCTTCGGTCGACGACGGGAACCCGGCGGCAATGTGCCCGGCGAAGATCGAATCGTCCGGCCAGCGCTGCGTGCCCTGATACCACTCCTGCAACCAGTCGGGCTGAACGACAACATCGTCGTCCGACAGCACCGTGATGCGCCCCCGCAGACTGGGGATCATGGTGTTGCGCGCACGGTTCTGCCCCGGTGCCAGTACCTGCGACCAGCGCAGCGGCAAGCGCGTCTCGTATTCGCGCAGCAGATCGAGCGTAGCGTCCTCACTGCCGTTATCGACGATGACCAGCTCCCAGGCGATACCGTCCTGCCGGGCGGCGCACATCGATTCCAGCGTATTGCGCAAGGATGCTGCGCGCGATCGTGTGGCGATCAATACGGAGATGTCGATGTCTTCGAGGACCAGGTCCTCGACTGGTTTCAGCTCACTACGAGTGTTTTCGATAATTCCAGCTTGCGCGCCCATGGACATGCTTAGCGATCGATCCACAATTTCGCCATTTTTTTGTGTATTCGCGAATAGTAAGCACGAAGACCGTCCCCGAAATTAACCGCAGCACCATTTCGTCGAACAATCGCTACCGTTTGCACCCGCAGGTGGCAATTTCATTAGACTCGACCCCAGCCAAGCTGTTGCGATGCCGCTGGCGAGGCGGCCCGGCGCCAAACGGGCGATCGCGCAAAATCCATACAATCGATCCAACAAGCCACCCGATATGGCGTCATTCACCGACTATTGCGCGCGCTTCACCACGGGCCTGGCCATGCAGTGGCAGAACCTGCGGAGCAGCCGTCCGGTCATCGGCGATCTTCCGCTGACGGTCTCGCTCACCACCCACGGTCCGAGAACCGCGCTGGTGCATCTGGCGATCGAGTCGATCGCCCGCAATCACCGGCGCCCGCAACGATTCGTCCTGTGGCTCGACGACAGCGCCCGGTTCCGCAATCCACCGGCCGCACTGCGACGGTTGCAGCGACGCGGTCTGGAAATCCGGCTCAGCCGAAACTATGGCCCGCATACCAAGTACTACCCCGTGGTGCAGGACCGCGAGCTGTCGAAACGGCCGCTGGTCACAGCTGATGACGACATCCTCTATCCGCGCGGCTGGCTGGACGCGCTTCACGACAATCACCTGCGCCAACCCCGGCTGATCCACTGTTACCGCGCGCGACGCGTGGACTTCGACGATCAGGGTTTCACGCTCTACAACCGCTGGCCATTCGCCCGCGACACCGAACCGCGTCTGTATCACTTCGCCACTGGCGTCTCCGGCGTGATCTATCCCGTGGAATTCCTGAACCAGCTGGCGCGCGCCGGGACCGGCTTCGCCGACTGCTGCGCGCGGGCGGACGATGTCTGGCTGCACCTACAGGCTTTGCGCGGCGGCTTCGGCGTGCGCCAGATCAGCGAACACAAGCAACACTTCCTGGTCGTGCCGTGGACGCGGGCAAGTGCCCTGCACCGCTCCAACCTCGTCGCGGCGGACGGCGAAACCGGAAACGACGCGCAGATCCGCGCGAGCTACAACGAAGCGGACATCGCACGCTTGCGGCATGAGCTGGAGATTCACAATCTGGCGACGGCTTCGCCGACATCCCGGATAGCGGTCGAACAATCCGAAGTTCCGGGAGGCCGCGCCACGCGTCCCCTGTCCGGATCGCTGGACTGAGCCGGAAACGCCCGGCGAAACCGGCGTCGTTTCCGCGAGAACCGCAGCCCGCGGGCTTGAACGTGCGGCGCGCATGTTGACGGGCGCGCTGTCACTCCTGCTGATGCACCTTGTTCAAGCCAGTCTCGGCCTTGATCAGACCTCGTCGGTATCGCTGTGGCCCAACACCCACAAGGCCACGTACTTGTGCAGTGCGTACTGCGCGAGCACCAGTGAGATCAGCAGGCCGCGCCGTCCGTCGAGTATCGAAAGCCGCAGCAGATACTGCTGCGCGAAATCGGTGAAGAACCGGGCGCCCGCATAAATCAGGCTGCCACGTTTTCCGCGCGCATATTTCTGCCGCGCCAACAGGCAGGCGTAGTGCAGATGCTTCTCCTGGATATGCTCATAGGAACGCCAGCTGTCGTGCTCGAGTTCGCCACGCAGCAGTCCGGCGCGGCATTCCGGCAGCATGACCGCCTCGTGTACCAGGTCGTCTCGGAAACGTGCGCCGCGGCGCAGAAACAGCCGCGACTGTGGCGAGGTGAAGCGGCCGAAGCGCAGAGGCTTACCGAACAACAGCGTTCGCCACGGCATCTTCAACAAGGTGCGGTCGAAATCCGGCGCGCACATCACACGGTCGACCTCGGCGCGCAGTTCCGGGGTGACGCGCTCGTCCGCGTCGATATACAGAATCCAGTCGCCCGTGGCCCTTTCCAGAGCACGATTGCGCTGTGGGCCGAAGCCCGGCCAGTCGGTTTCCCAGACCTTGTCGGTGTAGCGGCGGACGATGTCCAGGGTGCCATCGGTGCTGCCGCTGTCGAGCACGACGATCTCGTCCACCCATCCGGCAATGGAGTCAAGACAGGCCTCGATTCGATCAGCTTCGTTGCGACAGATGATCGTCGCCGTAATGGAAGGCCGCCGCAGCCTGGGACTGTTCATGTTCCGATATCTGGTGCACCGCTAAACTGCATGTCTTCACGCTCAATGATCTGGACGCATCCGGGTAGACACGGCACTACGTTCGAAGCCGAAACAATCCAGACCAGCACTGCTCAGGATTGTGGCCTCGCCGCCGCGTCGCTCGCAATCACCCCGGCGCTGTATGTTCGTAAGCAGAAGTGACTGCACGATTAACTGCACAGGCATCAAAGGAGAATCCGTGCGCAAATGGCTTCGTCATAATCGGGTCCACGTATCACCACGCCTGACCGGGGTCACGCGTTACGATCCCGGCCTGGAATGCGACCCGGCGGACGTGGACATGAGCCACGATGACGTCGAGATGATCTGGTCGGCCGCCGAAAACCTGTATCGCACTGGCCTGCATCCCGGCATCTCGCTGGTGATCCGGCGCCGTGGTCAGGTCGTGCTGCGACGTGCGATCGGCCACGCCCACGGCAATGCACCGGGCCGCCAGGGCAGCGTCAGAAAATCATTGATCGAAGCCGATACGCCGGTCTGTCTGTTCTCGGCCTCCAAGGCCGTGACCGCGATGCTGGTCCACAAGATGGTCGAGGAAAAGCGGTTGATGCTGAGCGACCCGGTGGTCGACTACCTGCCGGAGTTCGGCCAACGCGGCAAGCAGCACGTCACGATTCTGGACCTGCTCTCGCACCGCGCCGGGATACCGCGCATCCCCAGCAAACACACCGACCCGGAGCTGCTGTTCGATTGGGACAAGGCGGTCCAGGTGCTGTGCGAAGCGCGCCCGATCCGCGGGATCGGCCAGCAGCAGGCCTATCACGCGATCACTGCCGGATTCATCCTCGGCGAACTGATCCAGCGCGTCACTGGACAGGATCTGCGTGAGGTTCTTTCGCAGCGATTCACGCAGCCCCTGGGCCTGAACCACATGAGCTATGGCCTGCCGCTGCAGCAGCATGCGCTGGCGGCCGAAAACGCCTTTACCGGCCCGGCCCTGGTGCCGCCGCTGGGCTACATCGCCAAACGCATACTCGGGGCACGCTTCGAGGATGTGGCTGCGATCTCGAACGACCCGCGCTTTCTTTCGGCCACGATCCCGGCCGGCAACCTCTATGCCAGCGCCGACGATGCCTGCCTGTTCTTCCAGATGCTGCTCAATGGCGGCGAGCTCGACGGCACGCGCGTGCTGGAACCGGAAACCATCGCGCGCGCCGTGGCGCCGATCGGCCATATCCGACCCGACAGCTCGCTGTTGCTGCCGGTCCGGTTTTCGGCCGGCATGGTGTCCGGTGAGCGGCTACTGGGCCTTTACGGCCTGAACTGCGCCGAAGCGTATGGGCACCTTGGCTTCATCAACATCATCTGCTGGGCCGATCCGGCGCGCGACATCTCGGTGGCGCTGCTCAACACCGGCAAGAGCATGGCGGTGGACGGGGTGACGCGACTGGCGCAACTGGTCGGTGCAATCAGCAAGCACTGCCCGCGTCATTGAGGCGGAGGTTTCACAAGCCATCGGGTTCCTGCCCTTACCCGGCATCGAGAGGATGGCGCCTGCGCACCAGCAACCAGGTGCCGAACACCGCCATGCCCAGTTCGAATGCAAAATAGATCGGCATCACCCCATTGCCGTAGCCGTCCACAAGCATGCCTGTGAGCCGGCCGGCGGCCATACCGATCATGATCAGCACCACAGCTTGCAGCCCTGTTCGGACTTGGGCCGGGTCCGAGGCCAGCAGGAATAGCAGCACACCCACGGCAAGCGGCATTCCGCCGTAAGTGGCGCGCAGGTCGGTCACGCCCGCAGCCATATCAGGCGCGGTGCCCGTGGCCCAACGCGACAGGGGTTCCGGACTCACGACGAAGGCGATGCCGTACAGAATAAACACCAGGGCATTGATGCGAACGACGACCGTTTCAATTTTCATTCGGACCCCCCATTCCCGACCCTTGGGCCGATAGGGATGGACGCAGGCGGCGTGACACCGTGACGTACCGGTACAGCCCAAAGCCCGAAACCACGACGCCGCCGATCAGCAGCGCGGCCACACCCAGATGCAGCGCCGCGCTGTCCGGATAGAAATGCAGCAGCGCGGCGGCGGCCGCGAACAGGGCCAGCGCGGTGCGCACATAGGCCAATGCCGTGCGTTCGTTGGCAAGGCGGGTTCGCTCCAGCGCCATGTCGTCCCGTAGCTGTGTATCGCTCATGCGCTCAGCTTCCTGGCGCCGGGCTCAGGCGCAAGGACCATTGTTCCGCTGCGGGCAGCAAGGGCGCCGGCGTTCCGTCCACCCAGTCCTGATGACCCGTCCGGTAGTACGGCGACAGCGGATGCCCGCTCTGACCGCCCGGCATCTGGAACAGGCTCTGGTCCTCGCGCCCCGGCGCCAGCGTCATGCGTTGCGAAGCACCGAAGTCGCGGCCCTGCACACGCGGCATCTGGACGTCGCCCGGCAGTGCCTGCGCTGGCATGTCGAGCACCCGCCACACCATCGGCACGAAACGGCTCAAGGGGTGCTGCATTCGCAGTTGGTTGCGCTCGCCCCAGGGATGGCCGGCCAGGGTTCCGCTATCGGCGGCGATATCGCTCAGAACCTCGTCCAGCGCCTGCAACAAAAAGGCGTCCCAGGAGTCGTAGCCGGCATCGAGTAGATTCATCGGCCGCTCGCGCAGCAGTGTGTACAGGGCCGCCTGGGACTGGGCAAAACCGTTCCATTCGAAATCGGGATCGGCCTCGCGGGTCGGGGCCGTGAGCCAGGCAATCACCTCATCGCAGACGCGATCGTGCCAGGCACGCACCACGCGATAACCGACCGAATCCACCGCCGCACGACCGCCCCAGGATTCGAGCGCATCGCGCGCTTCGGTCCGCAGCGGATGGCCGGCCAGCGCCGGCTCGTCGAGCAGTGCCAGCAGTTGCTCGCGCCAGCCCGCCAGCCAGATCGCGCGATCGTCCAACTGAATCGCCAGCAGGTCTTCGGGCGTGAAGCGGTCCGCCGCCATCAGATCATCGCGTATCTGCCGCGCGCGCGCACCGAAGGCGTAGCCACCATCACCCAGCACCGCCAGCGCATCGCCGTCGACGGTTCGTGCATTGGCCGTCCACAAGCGTCCGGATTCGGGGTCCACGACGCGCGGATAGTCGTTGCTGGGCAACCAGCCGTCCCAACCCACGCCGTCGAGCCAGGCCACCGGACGGCTGCCGTCGAAACCGCTGCGGCGCGGAATCCGTCCGGCGATGGTCCAGGCGATGCGTCCCGCGCTGTCCGCGATCAGCACGTTCTGCGGCGGTATGCCGGCGCCGTTGGCGACGACGATGGCCTCGTCCACGGTCTGCGCCTGCTCCATGCGCATCAGGTCCAGGTTGATCGCTTCGGCTTCATGCGCGAGCCAATGCACCGCATAGCGGTGTCCGGCGCGCTCAACGACCGGGCCCCAGATACTCAGTGCGATGTCCAGGGTCTGCGATTCCTCCTTGTGCATGCGCACGGTTTCCGTTGGGTGTTCGAGGTTCAGCCAACCGTCCGGACCGCGATAGCGTTCCGGGTCTTGCGGGTCGAACTCCAGTGCGACGAGATCGGTCCAGTCGCCGTAGCTGTTGGTGAAGGTCCAGGCGACATGGCCATTACTGCCGGCGACCAGAGCCGGCACCCCCGGCAGCGTCACGCCCACCGCGTCGAGCCCCTGCGCGGCGCCGTCCACCACCAGACGCATGCGGTACCAGATGTTCGGGACCGACAGCGACAGATGCATGTCGCCGGTCACCGCCGCACCGGCACTGCCGTGTGCCGCATCCACGGCGAAGCTGTTGCTGCCCACCGCGTATTCGTCGAACGCGGGTATGGCCGGCTCCGCCACCGCCAGATGCGAGGGCTGCTGCCGCAGGTCGATCACCTCCGCGCCGGGTACCGGCACCGGCGGCATCGCCTCGCCCAGCAGCGGTGCGTCCCATTCACTGCCCGGCGGCAACAGGAAGGCCAGCAATTCGGGCGGCAAGGTCTCGGTCATCGTGGCCAGCGCAGATTCACGCCGTCCATCCTCGTCATTCAGGTCAAGGAACATTGCGTACAGCACAAGCAGACTGTCCTCGGCGCGCCAGGGCTGCGGCTCGCCGCCCAGCAGGAAGTACTCGAACGGCTTGGCCAGCATCGCATCCAGGCCTTCGTTGACGCCGTGGGTATACGCGAACAGCACGCTCTGCTGGTTCGGCGTGGCCGTGGCCACGATGCGTTCCGCCCGGCTGCGCAACTGGTGCAGGCGGCGGCGCTTGTCCAGGGAAACCGCGCCCGCGCCGACCAGCTCGGACAACTCGCCAGCCGCCGCACGGCGCTGCAGGTCCATCTGAAAGAAGCGCTCCTGCGCATGCAGGAATCCGGTGGCGCGCACCAGATCGAGCCGCTCGCGCGCCGTCACCGTAGGCACGCCCTGGGCATCTCGCGTCACGCGCACTTCGTGATCCAGCCCATCCACCACAAGCTCGCCGTCCAGCGTCGGCAGACTGGCGCGCAACAACAGCCAGGCGGCCCCGAACACCACAACGACCAATATCAGCCCGAGCAGCAGCAGTCCGCGCAATGCCTTGAGCATGTCCCAATCCGTCCCTGTAGGAAGCGGCGCTAGTCTGCCGTGCGCCCGGCGCGGCCGCCACCCGCGCGCACCGGCGGCCCCAAGCTTGCTTCATAGTCCGCCGCGCCCCAGCATCACCAGGCCTGTCCCTAACCCGCAATCAGCCCATGATCATCCCGACCGCCGACCCGCGCCTGCGCATCGTTCTGGGCTGGCATATGCACCAGCCCGAATACCGCGACCCGGCCAGCGGCGAATTCCGCCTGCCCTGGACCTACCTGCACGCGATCAAGGACTACGCCGACATGGCGGCGCACCTGGAGCAGCATCCCCGGGCGCGCGCGGTGGTCAATTTCGTGCCACTGCTGCTCGAACAGATCGAGGACTACGCTCAGCGCATCGAACGCGGTTTGGACGACGGGCAGCCTATCGGCGACGAAACCCTGGACCTGCTGCTGGCGGTATCCATTCCGGCGGATGTCGATGTCCGACGGCGCGCCATCGAACATTGCCTGCGCGCCCACCCCGAACGGCTGATCGGCCGCTATCCGGTCTATCGCCGGCTCGCCGCCGAAGCCCTGCGCCTGCTCGATCACGACGACGAACTTCGCGCCACGCCCGACGTGTTCTTCACCGACCTCGCCACCTGGTATCACCTGGCCTGGACCGGCGAGGCGCAGAAACGGCAGGACCGTTTCATTCAGTCCCTGATCGCCCAGAACCGCATTTACACCGTGGCGCAGCGGCGCGAACTGCTGCGCCTGTACGGCGAGTGCATGGGCGGCCTGGTGCCGCGCTATCGCGCGCTGGCCGAATCCGGCCGTGTCGAACTGTCATTGACACCGTACGGGCACCCGATCGTGCCGCTGCTGCTGGACATCGGCAGCGCGCAGCAAGCGATGCCGCAGGCTCCGCTGCCCTCACCGCCGCACTATCCGGGCGGCCAGCAACGCAGCCGCTGGCATTTCGCGCAGGCGCTGGATGCCTTCAAACAGCGCTTCGGCTTCATTCCGCAGGGCGTGTGGTGTTCCGAAGGCGGCGTCTCCGACGCCACGCTGGACCTGCTCGGGGAATTCGACTTCAGCTGGACCGTCACCGGCCAGGGCGTGCTCGGCCACAGCGGCGCCGATGACCCGCACCGTTCCTACACCGTGGGCGGGCGTTCCCTGGCCTGCTTCTTCCGCGACGACGGCCTGTCCGACGCGATCGGCTTCAAGTATTCGAACTGGCACGCCGACGATGCCGCGACAGACCTCGTCGCCCATCTGGAATCGATCGCCGCGCAAGCGCGTGCGGCCGGAGACGCCGAACGTGTGGTCACGATCTATCTGGATGGCGAGAACGCCTGGGAATACTTTCCGGACAACGGCTACCACTTTCTCGACGCCCTGTACGCCCGGCTCGAAGATCACCCGCAACTGCGCATGCAGACGTTCTCGGACATCGTCGCGCAGGCCGCGCCACGCGCCAGCCTGCCGCGCCTGGTCGCCGGCAGTTGGGTCTACGGCACTTTCTCCACCTGGATCGGCTCGGCCGACAAGAACCGGGGCTGGGAACGCCTGATCGAAGCCAAGCAGGCTTTCGATCAAACGTCGCACGCACTGGATGAAGCGACCCTCGCCCGCGCCGAACGCCAGCTCGCGGTCTGCGAAGGCTCGGACTGGTTCTGGTGGTTCGGCGACGACAACCCGGCCAGCGCCGTCGCCTCCTTCGACCGGCTCTACCGCCAGCAACTGGAGCGCCTCTACGACATTCTCGGCCTGCCTGCGCCAGCCAATCTGGAGCAAGCCCTGAGCCGGGGCGGTGGCGCCGCCGCGGCCGGCGGCACCATGAAAGCCGGCAGCGCCGACGACCAGCCGCCGCCGATTGCCCCGGACCAGATCGCGCCGGCCAAGGCGCTGATGGCCGCGCGCGGCGCCGGCGTGCTGCTGCACATCAGCTCGCTGCCGGATGCGCCCGGCAACGGCGATTTCTCGCACAGCGCCTACCGCTTCATCGAGTTCTGCGCCGAAGCCGGTTTCGGCGTGTGGCAGTTGCTGCCGCTGGGCGCCACGCATGAAGATGGATCGCCGTACCTGTCCCTGTCCGCCAACGCCGGCAACCCCTTGCTGATCAGCCTGGACTGGCTGGTCGATCACGGCTGGCTGGCGGGCTACGAGGCCACGGCAGACGACGCCAAAGCCATGCGCCGCGAAGCCCTGGTCGCCGCCTGGCATGGTTTTCAGGAAAAAGCGGATGCGCAATGGCGCGTGCGTTTCGACGCCTTCCGTGACGCCCAGGCCGACTGGCTGGACGACTACTGCCTGTTCGCCGCCCTCAATGCGCAACACGGCGGCCGCAGCTGGATCGAATGGCCGCAAGCCCTGTGCGACCGCGAAGCCCCGGCACTGTCGGAGGCGAAGAGCCGCCTGGACGACCAGCTGCAACGCATCGCCTTCGAACAATTCGTGTTCTTCACGCAATGGCACGAGATCCGCGACTACGCGCAACGCCACGAGGTGCGCCTGTTCGGCGACCTGCCCTTGTTCGTGGCGCATCACAGCGCAGACGTCTGGGCGCACCGCGAACTGTTCCATGTGGACGCACACGGCCAGGCCGAACTGGTGGCCGGCGTCCCGCCCGACTACTTCGCGGAAGACGGACAGATCTGGGGAAATCCCCTGTACCGCTGGTCGAACCACGAACGCGAGGGCTACGCCTGGTGGGTCCGCCGCATGCGGACGCAATGGTCCCTGTTCGACATCGTGCGCATCGACCACTTCCGCGGCCTGTCCGCCTACTGGGAACTGAAAGCCGGCTCGCAGACCGCACGCGGTGGCCGCTGGGTGCCGGCGCCGGGCGACGCCCTGCTCACGCAACTGCACCGCAGCCTGTACCCGCTGAACCTGGTCGCCGAAGACCTCGGCGAAATCACGCCGGACGTTTACGAACTAAGAGACCGGCACCATCTGCCCGGCATGCGCGTCCTGCAATTCGCCTTCGACGGCGACCCGAACAATCTTCATCTTCCGCAGAACACGCACGGGCCGCTGCTGATGTACACCGGCACCCACGACAACACCACCACCTGCGCCTGGTGGGAAGAACTCGACCCAGCCACGCAGGACTACGCACGCTTCTATCTGCTGCACCCCGAAGAGCCCATGCCCTGGCCGATGATCCACACCGCCCTGGCCAGCACCGCGCCCCTCGCCATCGTGCCGATGCAGGACTTGTTGGGTTTGGGCGCCGAGGCGCGTATGAATACACCGGGAACGGTGGAGAACAATTGGAGCTGGCGATTCGAATGGTCGCAGCTGCCCGGAGATTTGCGGGCACGTTTGCGGGAGTTGATTCAGCGGTATGGGCGGTTGGGTGATGGTGCGGCCGGTCCGGAGTGAGGCTCGCCCCTGGATTGCAACATCACCCGCCGAATGGCGGCGTGTTGCGCGGTGCGCAACGCGCTATTCTCGCCCCCCATGATCAAGTCGTTTCGGCACAAGGGTCTGCGCAAGTTCTTTGAGACCGGTAGCACCTCCGGCATCCAAGCCAGCCACGCCAAACGACTGCAGGTTCATTCTGCACGGTGCCTCTCCCGGCATGGCCGTTAACGGCCATGC
>JAHZLQ010000030.1 GCA_022599775.1 Gammaproteobacteria bacterium | reverse complement strand
TTGATCAGGCGCTTGTTGCGTCGTGCATCGCCCAGGTCCAAGTCCGCGAATTCCTCAGCCGCCCAGCTCATCTGATCTCCACGTCTCATTTCAGATCAGTATGTTACGAGATCATTTTCGAGTTGTGTGTAAGCGGATGCCCCAAACCATCAAGGAGACACCGACATGAGCCGTTCGCTCTATGAGATTCCGCTGAAATCAATCGACGGCAAGGACACCAGCCTCGGCGAGTTCCGGGGTAAGGTCGCCCTGATCGTCAACGTCGCCTCCAAATGCGGCCTGACGCCGCAGTACGAAGGCCTGGAGAAGACCTACGAGCACTATCAGGACCGCGACTTCGTGGTGCTGGGCTTTCCCTGCAACGACTTCGGTGCGCAGGAACCGGGCACGGAAACGGAGATTCAGGACTTCTGCACCAGCAACTTCGGCGTGAAGTTCCCGATGTTCGGCAAGCTCAACGTCAACAGCCCGCCGCGTCATCCGCTTTACGCGGCGCTGATCGAGGCGCAGCCGGCCGCCGAGCCGTCCAGCAACGGCGGGCTGCGCGACAAGCTGGCGCAGCACAACATGCTGCCCAAGGACGACAGCGACGTGATGTGGAACTTCGAGAAGTTCCTGATCAGCCGTGACGGTCAGGTCATCGGCCGCTTCGCACCGGATACCGCGCCGGACGATCCCAAGCTGCTCAAAGCCATCGAAGCGGCGCTGGCCGCCTGAGTGCGGGTCGCGACCCGGTCCCGGCGGATCGGGCCGCCCGTCTGATGTTTCGTCATATTGCTCTAAAGCGGGCCGCGCACACTTTTGCTCCCCCCGAGGCTGAAAGGCCTGACACGATGGAGAGAGCAATGAGACTGAGTGCCAAGATGGCGGCCCTGGCGGGCCTGTGTACGCTGATGGCCTGCGGCGAGCGCGGGCGAACGTGGCGCGGACGGCAAGAGCCACGGCCGCGCCCGCGATGCGGTGCAGCTGGGACCGCGTCCGTTCTATCTGGTCCAGGACATGGACCAGGGCGAACTCAAGGACGCGCTCGAACAGTGCGCAAGCGGCCCGTTCTACAAATCCGATTTTTCGATCAGCCATCGCGGCGCGCCCCTGCAGTTTCCGGAGCACACGCGCGAAGGTTACGAGGCCGCGGCACGCATGGGCGCCGGCATACTCGAATGCGATGTGACCTTCACCGCGGACCGGGAGCTGGTTTGCCGTCACTCGCAGTGCGATCTGCACACCACCACCGACATCCTCGCCAAGCCCGAACTGGCCGCGAAATGCAGCGAACCGTTCTCGCCGGCCGAATTCGATCCCATCAGCGGCGAGCGCATCAAGACCGCCTCCGCGCAGTGCTGCACCAGTGACATCACGCTGCAGGAATTCAGGACGCTGCGCGGCAAGATGGACGCCAGCAACCCCGATGCAACCACCGTGGCGCAGTACCTGGACGGCACGCCGAACTGGCGCACCGATCTCTACAGCGGCAGCGGCACGCTGATGACGCATGCCGAGAGCATCGCCCTGTTCAAGCAGCTCGGTGTGAAGATGACGCCCGAGCTGAAGGCGCCGGCGGTCCCGATGCCGTACCAGGGCGACTACACGCAGCAGGCCTACGCGCAGCAGATGATCGACGAGTACAAGGCTGCCGGCGTGGGTCCGAAGCAGGTCTATCCGCAGTCCTTCAACGTCGATGACGTACTGTTCTGGCAGCAGGCCGACCCGCTATACGGTCGGCAGGCGGTGTATCTGGATGCTCGGGTCGACGACCCCCGCTTTGAACCGAGCCTGGAGGATTTCCAGAACCTCGCCGCGCAGGGCGTGCGCATCGTCGCGCCGCCGATCTTCGCGTTGGTGACGGTCGACGAAAGCGGCAAGATCGCGCCTTCGGACTATGCGATCTATGCCAGGCTGGCCGGGCTCGACATCATCGCCTGGAGCTTCGAGCGCGCCGGACCGATCGAGAATCTGGTCGAAGAAGGCCGCCAGTACTACTACCAGAGCGTCAGCGAGGCAATGGACAAGGACGGCGACATGTACGAGGTGCTGGACGTGCTGGGCCGCGAGATCGGCGTACTCGGCGTGTTCTCGGACTGGCCGGCGAGCGTCAGCTACTACGCCAACTGCATGAAACTCTGAGTTGTAAGGAACGCATCGCCGCAAGTCGCGGCGGTGCGTTCCACAGGTGGCTCATTACAAGGCCTCGAACCGGTTTTCGGCGACGTTCTTGCGCACCTTTTTCGGATCCCAGACACGGCCGTTCATGGCGATGTAGACGCCGGGCGGCAGGCTTTGCACCGCGCCCACGGCAGTGCCGATGTTGAATTCGGCATCCGACTCGCGAAAGCGTGCCGGGCTCAGCGCACCGGTCAGCACGATGGTGCGATCGCCAAGCGAAGCCAAGGCCTGCGCCGTCTCCACCATGGTGTCGGTGCCATGCGTCACCAGGACGTGACGCGCCGGCTGCGCGGCGATCGCGTCGCGAATCGCCACGCGGTCCTCATCGGTGAGGTGCAGGCTGTCCTTGCGCAGCAGCGGAACCACGGTGTAGCGGAACGCCACACCGAGCTTGTGCAACATGCGGTCGATCAGCGGCTCTCCGATCTGGTAGTCCGACTTGTCGTCGAAATACAGCTTGTCGATGGTGCCGCCGGTGGTGACGATGCACAGTTCGTCCATGAGGCGATCAGCTCGCATGCTGCTCCGGGACTTCCACAATCACTAGGACCCTTGCTTTGAAGAACTCGGGAAACGGGACACCGATGGCCGAGATGCAATCGATGCAGCCGGTGGCATCTGACCACAACATACGGCCGGCAAATTCCGCGCCATCCGCGCGAGCCCCGAACTCGAAAACGCACTGAAAGGATCGTTTCGGACGCTGATGCCGGCACAAACCTCGACCGCGACGAATGGCCTCATGCTCACCAGACCGATATCGAGGATCCGGCTGTCCCCGGCCACGTCGCCGACTTTCTCATGTCCGCCCCTCCTGATCAAAACATCTCCGGTCTCACCGCGCCATCCGTTTCGGAGCAAGGACTCAATCTCTTCGATTGGCGCCGGAAGCGGGTGCACAGAACAAGGCCTGTCCCGGTCGCACAAGGACTTCTTGGTCAACCTGAATCACGCGCGGCGTGATCCCGACCGACCCTCGCCCGCTTGCGGGAGAGGCGGGACCGCTCGCGAATGGCGAGCGGTGGGTGAGAACGACCATGCCGCAGCAGATTCATTCTGCAGGGTGCCGCTCGCGGCATGGCCGTCAAGGCGGCCGACATTTTCAGATCGTGGCGGTGAACGGTCCGCTGACCTCGTAGGTGATTCCACCATAGGTGGCGCCGCCGCGCTGCGAACTGAAGTACAGGCGGCTGCCGTCCGGACTGAAGGCCGGGCCGGTGATTTCCGAATCATCCTGGCCGACGATCTGCAGGATGGGCTCGACCGTACCGTCCGGCGCAATCGCTGAAATACGCATGTCGCCGCCATCTTCGGCCACCACCAGATCTCGGCTCGCCCCATAGACGGTGCAATTGTCGACGCCGCGCAATGGCGCCTCGTCGCCACCGTAGAGCTCGGCCGCGTAGATCAGCTGAATTGTCTGCTCCAGGGCGTCGTAAGCCCATACGCGATTGCCGGACTTGCAGGTGAAGTAGACCAGATCGTCGATGTACCAAATCCCCTCGGAGCCGGCAAAAATGGTCGCGGCCTCCAGACGATTGCGCGACTGCGGCCGATCCGGGTTCATCGCATCGATCCATTCGACATAGAGCGGCGGCGCGTCCAGCGATAGGTCCCGCGAGTCGGCGAAGCCCGGCACCACCATGACCTGCAGCAGGCCTTCCGCGAGCTGCGGCCGCTCGGCGCCGTCTGGCCAGTCACCGGCGCTGGGTACGAAGCGGTAAAACCTCGCGTCGCCGCTGTCCTCGGTCAGAAACAGTTGGCGCCGAACCGGATCGACCGCGACCGCCTCGTGGTCGAAGACACCCAGTGCCGGCAAGGCGCGCGCATCGCTTACACCGCCAAACGGAAAGCACTCATGAACACGCCCTGTGGCGATCTCCTCGCAGGACAACCAGGTACCCCATGGCGTGGGGCCGCCGGCGCAATTGATGATCGTCCCCGACAGAATGCGATAGGCATCGACGCGATTGCCCTCGGCATCAAAGCGGATCGCACCGACGCCGCCGGGCACGGACTCGCTGTTCGAGACGTAGACCCAGCCGCCGTCATCTGCG
This sequence comes from Gammaproteobacteria bacterium, assembly GCA_022599775.1. GTDB lineage: Bacteria > Pseudomonadota > Gammaproteobacteria > Nevskiales > Nevskiaceae > Banduia. The sequence goes on along the minus strand of JAHZLQ010000030.1, from coordinate 16,285 downwards.
GCGAAGGTGGCGCCGCCGTCCGGAAAGGTATGCCACTCGTAGCCGAGCAAGGGGCCGACCACGCCACCGATGACGTCCGAAAGAATCGGGAATCCGGATTCCGCGACGATGCGCGAACTGAAACCCTGCGGCAGACGGATGCCGTTTTCGTCCGGGTCCTGCAGCGGCCCGAGCTTGGTCAGCGACGGCGACAGCACGGTCCCGCCTGGGCCGTCGCCGCCCGAGGAGCCGCCGCAGCTCCACAGCAGCGGCCCGGTGGCGACGATGCCGGATCCGGCCAGGGCCTTTTGCAGAAAGCTGCGACGGCTGCAGACCCGGGGCGCGCGGGGTGTGTTGAGATGCGGCAGTGGCTTGAACATCGGTTTTCCCGGTCGGGGCGGCGGAACCACACCGCCGCCGAAGTTGAAATGGTTGCTGGCGCAGCGCGACAGGCGATCGCTGGTCAGGCAGGCCCGACGGGTGCGAGCGCAGGTGCCTCCGGCCTCGGTTCGCTGAGCACGCTCACCCGACTCAGGCGGTTGTGCTCGCCCGCCGCGCTGGCATCTCGGTGACGAAGCCGACGGCGAAGGTCTCGTCCGAATCCGGATCGAGCACGCTGTCGACAACCAGAACTTGCCCTGAACGCGACTTGCGGCGGTTGCGCCTACCTGATGCTGAAAAGGCCCCGGTGGTCTGCGCATGCCTGCAGATCCATTGCTGACTGTAGCCTTGCCAGATGACGCGGCAATGACCGGAGGCGACGCGGCCAGGTTCGCGGCGGACAGGACTGAAAAAGGGCCCCGAAGGGCCCTTTCGCATGCTGCCGTCACGCTTGGCGGTTCAACTTCCGGCGCGCTGTTCCAGCGCCGCGATGGCCGGCAGGGTCTTGCCTTCGAGAAATTCAAGGAAGGCGCCGCCAGCGGTCGAGATGTAACCCACTTTGTCGGTAATGCCAAACTTGGCAATGGCCGCCACGGTGTCACCACCGCCGGCAATCGACATCGCGTCCGATTCGGCGATGGCTTCGGACAGCACTTTCGTGCCGTTGGCGAAGGCCTCGAACTCGAACACGCCGAGCGGTCCGTTCCAGACGATGGTGCCGGCATCCTTCATGATCTTCGCAAGCTGCTGCGCGGTTTCGGGACCGATGTCGAGAATCATGTCGTCCTCGGCGACATCGGCGGCTTTCTTCACCGTGGCCTCGGCGCTGGCCGAGAATTCCTTGGCGACCACCACGTCGACCGGAATCGGCACGGTGGCGCCGCGCTCGCCCATCTTGAGCATGATGCGCTTGGCCTCGTCGACCAGGTCCTTCTCGGCCAGGGATTTGCCGATCGGCAGGCCGGCGGCGGCCATGAAGGTGTTGGCGATGCCGCCGCCGACCACGAGGTTGTCGACCTTCTCGGACAGCGAATCGAGAATCGTCAGCTTGGTGGACACCTTGGAGCCGCCGACGATGGCCACCATTGGCCGCCTCGGGTTCAGCAGCGCGGCGCCGAGCGCCTCCAGCTCCTGCGCGACCAGCGGACCGGCGCAGGCCAGCGGCGCCTTCAGCGCGATGCCCTGCGTCGTCGCTTCGGCGCGATGCGCGGTGCCGAAGGCGTCATTGACGTAGACGTCGCACAGCTTGGCCATCTTTTCCGACAGCGCCGCGTCGTTCTTCTTCTCGCCCTTGTTGCCGCGGCAGTTCTCCAGCAACACCACCTGACCGGGCTCGACCGAGAAGCCGCCGTCGACCCAGTCCTTGATCAGCCTGACCTCCTGGCCCAGCAACTCGGACAGACGCGTGGCGATCGGCGCCAGCGAATCCTTGTCGCTCAGCTCGCCCTCGGTGGGGCGGCCGAGGTGGCTGGTGACCATCACCGCTGCGCCCTTGCTCAGCGCCAGCTGGATGCCGGGGACGGAGGCACGGATGCGGGTGTCGTCGGTGATCACGCCGCCGTCGTCCTGCGGCACGTTGAGATCGGCGCGAATGAAGACGCGCTTGCCTTGGAGATCGAGGTCTGCGAGACGGAGAAATTTCATAAGGGTTCCCTTGAATCAAAAGACCCCTCCGCGTGGGAGGGGTCCGGTTCGGTTCGGCCGATTACTTGGCGGCGACCACACGTACCATTTCCAGGCACTTGTTGGAGTAGCCCCATTCGTTGTCGTACCAGCTCACCAGCTTGACGAAGGTCTTGTCGAGCGCGATGCCGGCTTCGGCGTCGAAGATCGAGGTGCGGGCATCGCCGCGGAAATCGGTGGCCACCACCTTGTCCTCGGTGTAGCCGAGGATGCCCTTGAGGGCGCCTTCGCTCTGCGCCTTCATCTCGGCCTTGATCTCGTCGTAGCTGGCTTCCTTTTCCAGCTCGGCGGTCAGGTCGACCACCGACACGTCGGAGGTCGGCACGCGGAACGACATGCCGGTGAGCTTCTTGTTCAGGTCCGGAATCACCACACCCACGGCCTTGGCCGCGCCGGTGCTGGACGGAATGATGTTTTCGAGGATGCCGCGGCCGCCGCGCCAATCCTTCTGGCTCGGGCCGTCCACCGTCTTCTGGGTGGCGGTGGTGGCGTGCACGGTGGTCATCAGGCCACGCTTGATGCCCCACTTGTCGTGGATCACCTTGGCCAGCGGCGCCAGGCAGTTGGTGGTGCAGGACGCATTGGAGATGATCGCTTCACCGGCGTAGGTCTTGTCATTGACGCCGTAGACGAACATCGGGGTGCCGTCCTTGGACGGCGCCGACATGATCACCTTCTTGGCACCGGCGTCGAGGTGCTTCTGCGCGCCTTCGGCGGTGAGGAAGATACCGGTGGACTCGATCACCACCTCGGCGCCGACTTCGCCCCACTTCAGCGCGGCCGGGTCACGCTCGGCGGTCAGGCGGATCTTCTTGCCGTTGACCAGCAGATTCCCGCCCTCGACGGCGACCTCGCCCTTGAAGCGGCCATGCACGGAGTCGTAGGACAGCATGTAGGCCAGGTAATCCGGCTCCAGCAGGTCGTTGATGCCAACCACCTCGATGTCGTCGCTGAAGTTCTGAACCGCGGCGCGCAGCACGTTGCGGCCAATGCGGCCGAAGCCGTTGATACCTACTTTCACTGTCATCTTCAGATTCCTCTGTCTTTTAAGCTTGGGTCTTTGTTACGGGTCTGCGTTACGCACCGCGGGGGGCGCGCCACACTCAACTCAGCAGGGCCTGCACGCGAGACATGACGTTCTCGACGGTGAAGCCAAAGTGGCGGAACACGTCCGCCGCCGGTGCGGATTCGCCATAGCTGTCCACGCCGATCACATCGCCCTCATCTCCCACCAGGCCACGCCAGAACACGCTGACGCCGGCTTCCAGTGCCAGACGCTTGCGTAGCGTCGGCGGCAACACGGTTTCGCGGTAGGTCCGCGGCTGCCGCAGGAAACGCTCGACGCAGGGCATGGACACGACGCGTACCGCCACGCCCTTGTCAGCCAGACCTTCAGCCGCCTTGATCGCCAAGGCCACTTCGGAGCCGGTGGCGATCAGTACTGCCGCCGGCGCCTCGGCATCGCGCAGCACATAAGCGCCGCGCGCCACAAAATCTTCGCCATCCTCGTCATGCGCCTGCACGTCCAGATTCTGGCGTGACAGCAACAATGCACTGGGGCCGTCACTGCGTTCCACCGCGAGCTTCCAGGCCACCGCCGTTTCGAAGGTGTCGCCGGGGCGCCACACTTCCAGATTCGGGATGATGCGCAGGCTCATCGCGTGCTCGACCGCTTGATGCGTAGGACCATCTTCGCCCAGCCCGATCGAATCGTGCGTGAACACGTAGATCGCGCGGGTCTTGGTCAGCGCCGCCATGCGGATCGCATTGCGCGCGTAATCGGAGAATGTCAGGAAGGTGCCACCGAACGGAATGAAGCCGCCGTGCAGCGCCAGGCCGTTCATCGCCGCCGCCATGCCGAACTCGCGCACGCCGTAGTTGATGTAGTTGCCGACCACGCGCTGCGGCTGCAGCGTCACCGCACCGTCCCAGTGCGTGAGGTTGGATTCCGCCAGGTCCGCCGAGCCGCCGATGATCTCCGGCAGGCGCGGCGCGATGATGCCGATCGAGAGATTGGACGCCTTGCGCGAAGCGATCGGCTTGTCCTGCGCACGCGCCGTCTTCAGCAGCTGGAGCACGGTCTCTGACCAGTCCGGCGGCAGCGCGCCACTCATGCGACGCGAGAACTCTGCTGCCAGATCGGGGAACTCCCGGGAATAGGCCTCGAACAACTGCGTCCAGGATTCCTGCGACGCTGCGCCGCGCGCCTTGGCGTCCCAGCCCTCGTAGACCGGCTGTGGAATCTCGAAGGGCTCGTGCGTCCACTTCAGGGTTTCGCGAACCCGGGCAACTTCGTCCGTGCCCAGCGCGGCACCGTGAGCCTTGGAGGTTCCCTGCTTGCCCGGGCTGCCCCAGCCGATCACGGTCTTGCAGCAGATCAGCGTCGGCACATCGGACTTGCGCGCGGTATCCACTGCCTTGCGGATTTCGTCCGGGTTGTGGCCATCGACGTTGCGCACCACCTGCCAGCCGTAGGCCTCGAAACGCGCCGGGGTGTCGTCGCCGAACCAGCCTTCGACCTCGCCGTCGATCGAAATGCCGTTGTCGTCGTAGAACACCACCAGCTTCTTCAGGCCCAGCGTGCCGGCCAGCGAACAGGCCTCGTGCGAGATGCCTTCCATGAGGCAGCCGTCGCCGACGAAGGTGTAGGTGTAGTGGTCCACGATCGTGAAATCTTCACGATTGAACCGCGCCGCCAGCGCCGATTCGGCGATCGCCATGCCCACGGCATTGGCCAGACCCTGCCCCAGCGGGCCGGTGGTGGTTTCCACGCCCGGCGTGATATGCGCTTCGGGATGCCCCGGCGTCTTGGACTTGAACTGCCGGAAGGCCTTGAGGTCTTCCATGCTCAGCGCATAGCCGCTCAGATGGAGCAGGCTGTACAGCAGCATCGAGCCGTGGCCGTTGGAAACGACGAAGCGATCACGGTCCGGCCATTTCGGGTCCGCCGGGTTGTGCTTCAGGAAATCGTTCCACAGAACTTCCGCGATGTCGGCCATGCCCATCGGCATGCCCGGATGCCCGGAATTGGCTTTCTGGACGGCATCCACGGACAGCATGCGGATGGCATTGGCGAGTTCGAGACGGCTGGATTTCAAGACGCGGGTCCGGGTGGGCAACGGTCGCCGCAGCGAGCGGCAGCGACAAAAATGGCCGCATATTGTCCTGTGCCAGCGCCCTGCGGGCAAGGGACGTCAACCGCGAGCGCCGCGCAGCGTTTTCCCGGTAGGCTCATCCTCCCCCCACAATCCTGGAGTTCACGAACATGAAAAAGACCCTGCTGCTGGCCGTTACCCTGCTGTTTGCCAGCCAGATTCAGGCCGCCGAGAAGCCCTCGCGCGGGGATATCGAGGCGATGTGTGCTGCAAACCCTGAAAAATGCGAGAAATTCATGGAACGCGCCGAGCAGATCAAGGCCGACTGCGAAGCCGACCCCGAAGCCTGCGAGGCCAAAAAGGAAAAATTCGAAGCGCGCCGCGAAAAGCTTCAGTCCTGGTGCGAGGAAAACCCGCAGGACTGCGAGGAACGCAAGGCCAAGCTGCGTGATCGCGCCGAGCAGGCCCGTGCCGATTGCGAAGCCGACCCCGAAGCCTGTGAGCAGAAGAAAGAGGACTTGCGCGAAATGCTGGAGAAGCGCCGCAACGGCGGCTGAGACGTCTCGGCGTGTCTAACGGACATGCCGCAAGCGCCGCCCGCAGAATGAATCGGCTGCGGCATGGCCGTTCCCCTCGCCCGCATGCGGGCGAGGGTCGGTCGGCATCACGCAACGCGTGATTCACATTAACGGCCATGTCGGCAGAGGCACCCCGGAAAATGAATCCTGTGCCAGGCAGGCCGCCCTCTCCCCACCACCCGCTCCGCGGGCGGTCCTCCCCTCTCCCACGTCGTGGGCGAGGGGCAGCGGACTCGCTGCGCGAGATTCACGCTATCAAGGTCGAACGAAACAGCGCCTTGGTCTGTTTTGACGACTAGTCCGGAATCTGCGTCGGAACGACACTCAATGCTTTAAGGGCGATGCGTGTATGCGCGTCGCCTGGGTCCGATAGGGAGGTCAGGAGATGCAGGATCTAGTCACCAATGACAGGAACACCGCCGAAGGCACCGCGCACCCAGTGTCCGATCGGCCCGGCTACGCAGCGGGCAAGCCGCACAACGAGCGCTCCCGTCTCAATGCGTTACGGCGCCTGAACATACTCGACACGGCACCGGAGCAAGCCTTCGATTGCATCACCAGCCTGGCCCGCGACTTGCTCGGGGCACCGATCGCGCTGATCTCGCTGATCGATGACGACCGGCAGTGGTTCAAGTCGAACCATGGCCTGGACTCCGCAGAGACGTCCAGGGATGTGTCGTTCTGCGCTCATGCCATCCTGGAGGACGGGATACTGCTGGTGCCCGATACACATCAGGACGAACGGTTCGCACGCAATCCGCTGGTCACCGGCCAACCCGGGATCCGCTTCTATGCGGGCGTGCCGCTGGTCACGCGCGAAGGCTTCAAGCTCGGGACTTTGTGCGTGATCGATACGCAGCCGCGAGCCGGCGTCAGTGAGACGCAGCTGCGTAGCCTGGAAAATCTCGCGACGCTGACGATGGCTCAACTCGAGGCGCGACGCAGCAAGAGCATGCTTCACCGCGGCACCGGGCTTTACAACTACGACCGCATGATCGATGACCTGCAGATCATCGCGGACGATCCGGAACAGGCCGACGACGCCGTGTACGCGGTGGTACTCGACACCCTGCGCCCCGAATATTTTGCGGCCAAGGTGCATGCGCTAGGTTATGGCGGCGTGGCGACATTCATCCAGGGCTTCATCGAACGGATCGAGCACCTGCTGCCTCATTGCCGCGTCTACCACGTCGGACTGTACGGTTTGGGCTTCATCGTCACCGACCTCGACAAGCCGCGGGGCAATGAATGGCTATGGGCGCTTGTCGATGCGGCGCGGGAACCTGTCGACTGCCACGGCGTGCCGATCCAGGCGCAGCCGCGCATGGGGATAGCACAACTCGAACGCGGCCCCGAAGCGGGCAGGATCACTTTGGACCAGGCTCAGGCCGCAGCACTGGACGCCGCGAAGACTCATCGCCACTGGTCGCAATTCGACGCGGAGCGCTATGCCAAAACGCGCCGCAGCTTCCTGCTGCTGGCTGATTTGCCGCGCACCTTCGACCAGAGCGCTCAGCTGTTTCTCGAGTACCAGCCGCAGATCGACCTCAACAGCGGCCACTGCGTTGGCGTCGAAGCATTGCTCCGCTGGCACCATCCGCAGTTCGGCCTGGTGCCGCCCACCGAATTCATCGGGATCGCCGAACAGACTGCACTGATGCCGCGCCTGACCAATTGGGTGATCTCCGAAGCCGCGCGACAAATGGTTGCCTGGAACCGCATCGGCCTCGACATGAAGGTGAGCGTCAACGTCTCGTCGACCGACCTGGTCGATACCAACTTCTGCGACCGCGTCAACAACATCCTGACGGCCCAGGGTGCCGACCCGAGTCGATTCGGTATCGAGTTGACGGAGAGCGTCGTGTCGAGCGACCTCGACAACATCATCAACCAGCTGCTGACGCTGCGTGATATGGGTGTCGAGATATCGATCGACGACTTCGGCACCGGAGCCAGCAACCTCGTCTACCTCAAACGCATCCCGGCGAGCATGGTCAAGCTCGACCAGAGTTTCGTGCGTTCGCTACTTTCCGAAAAGCGGGATCAGGCCATCACGCACACGATGATCGACTTGGCGCACCAGCTCGGCTACCGGGTCGTCGCCGAAGGCGTCGAAAACGATGCAATCCGGGACATGGTCGGCCGATGGGGCTGCGACCAGGCCCAAGGCTATCTGTTCGGCCGCCCCATGGCGCCTGAAGCTTTGGTGGCTTGGCTCCATACACAGAACAGGTCGCGGCGACGCGTTGCGATGGGCGCCGTGTAAGGCATCGTGGCGCATTGCCAAAGCGATCCACGTACCGGCCACGCTGGCGCTCAGCCGTGCACCAGCCGCGCCAACGCACTGCGTGATTCCACGCCAAGCTTGCCGTAAGCACGATACAGATGGCTGGATACGGTGGTCGGCGCGAGCCCCAGCTCGCGTCCGAGCGCCTTGTGCGACAGCCCCTGACAGACCCCCAGCACGACCTGACGCTCGCGATCGGTCAGTCCATCCAGCGGCGTGAGTTCGCGTAGCTGCACGAGGTACAGGTCTGCGAATGGCCGCACCTGCAACAACAAGCCTTCGATGCGCTGCTCGTACCGATCCGGCTCGAAGCGAAACGGCAGCTGATGCCCGCGATAGGGCATGAAGCGTCGTTCCAGCAAATCCAGAAATTCCGGCTGCACCTCGTGCAGCACGCCTTCCCGGTCGACAATCGCCGAGCATTGCTCGGCCTGCGGCGTGCGTGGCCGCGTGATGTGCAGGAAGAAAGCGTGCGAGTACGCCGCCACCATGTGGTAGGCCGCAGTCTCGAAGCGCTGGCGATCTTCGGCGCTGAAACAGGCGCCCGGCTGACACCGGTACAGGCTCAACAGGGTGAACAGGCCCGAACGCGGATCGGCATGGCAGGTCGTCAGAATCGCCTCGATGCCATAACGCGAGAAACATTGACGGTAGACGGCCGAAGCGTGGAAGGCGTCGCCAGGCAGAAACTCGGCCATGTCGATGGCGCGACCGCCACTGGATACCAGCGATGGAAACACCGGATTCAGTTCACGCGTGAGTTCCAGCGCCTGCGCGTACTCGGCCGGCAGGCCGAACACTTTCACATTGTGGAACCGTCCCCGTTCGCGATTGCCCATGCCCCATAGCGCGGCATCGAAGTGCACAAGCTCACACAGGCGCTCCAGACTCCATCGCTGATGATCCTCCGGCGACACGTCCAGACCGGCCCGATACAACTGGCTGACCCACTGCGGCAGACGCATGTCTCACTCCTCCGATGCCGTCTTTTGTTATGCCGGAGGTGTTAGCACGATCCCGGAGCACTCGCCACTACCGCAGGCGTCAGCGCGCGGCCGCTGGGTGCCGGCATTCCCGCTTCGCAGTCAGCGCCTACGCGCCGACCACCGAATCCGCCACATAGGGATTGCTGCGCCGCTCCTGTCCGAATGTGGAAATCGGTCCATGTCCCGGCACGAACCGGATCTCGTCGCCACGCGGGAACAGCTTGTTGCGGATCGAGTCGATCAGATCCTGATGGTTTCCGCGCGGGAAATCGGTGCGGCCGATCGAACCCTGGAACAGCACATCACCGACGAAGGCGAGCTGCGACGGCGCGTGATGGAACACCACATGTCCCGGCGTATGGCCGGGACAGTGGATCACGTCGAAGTCGAGCCCGCCCACCTGAACACGGTCACCGTCTTCGAGCCAGCGATCCGGCACGAAGCTGCGGCTGGGCGGAAAGCCGTATTGCTGCGCCAGCTGCGGCATCGACTCGATCCAGAACGCATCATCACGATGCGGGCCTTCGATCGGCAGACCGAGCCGCTCCGCGAGTTCCGCGACGACACCGCAGTGGTCGAGATGGCCGTGCGTGACCAGCAGCTTCTCCAGTTTCACGCCGCGCGCGGCCACTGCAGCCAGCAGTCGGTCCGGATCGCCGCCGGCATCGACCAGCGTTCCCTGCATGGTTTGCGCATCCCAGACCATGGAGCAGTTCTGCTGAAACGCGGTGACCGGAAGGATTTCGACCTGCAAGCGACTCATTGTGTTTCTCCTGCGACACGGGCGGGTTGCGGAACACGGAATGCGCGCCGACCGAGCTGGACCGACAAGGCGGCGGTCATGGCAATCAGGACGACAACGCCCGGCCAGCCGAAGTGTGTCCACAGCGGAGCCGGCAGAATGCCACCAACACTACCGCCGAGGTAATAGCAGGTCACGTAGAGCCCGATCGCTGCACCGCGTGCCTGCGGCACGGCTTCTCCGACAAAACTGGTCGCCGTGGTCTGCGCCACGAACAGACCTGCGGAAAAGAGAGTCAGACCCAGCACCACAGCCGCCAGCCAAGGCAGGGTCGTAAGAACCAGTCCGGCCACGGCGACGGTCCAGGCGCCCGACAGCACCCGAGCATGACCGAAGGCATTGAGCAGCCGACCGGACACCGGCGTGATCATCACGCCAACCAGATAGACCGTAAAAATCATCGACAGCCCCCCCGGTCCCAAATCGAACGGCGGCTCCGCCAAGCGCAGCGAGATGTAGGTAAAACCCGCGACCAGAGCAAACAACAGACTGAAGCCCGCGGCATAAGCGCTGCGCAACTGCGGCATGCGCAACAGGGTCCACAGTTTCGGCTGCGTGCCGGCGGGGCGCGGCAGGCGAGGCCTGTCTGGCGCCAACCAGCGGAAGATCAGCACCGCCAGCAGCAGCTGCGTCAGCGCCAGCGCGACAAAACCGAAGCGCCAGCCCAGAAATTCGGCGACCACACCGGACAGGAAGCGTCCCGAAAAACCACCCATGATCGTGCCGGCCACATACAGTCCGGTGACCGCACGCGCCTCATGCGCTTGCCATTCCTCGTTCACATAGGCCACCGTGACGGCGAAGATTGCCGGCAGGCTCAGCCCTTCGAGAAAGCGGAAGGCGATCAGCCAATGCACGCTTGGCGACAGCGCTGCAAGCACGGTAGGGAGCACCGCCGAAAAGCTGGCGAGAACGATGACGCGTCGACGGCCCAGACGGTCGGCGACCAAGCCAATGAACGGCGCGGCAACCGCCACACCGAACGTGCCCGCCGAAATGATCAGGCCGGCCAGAAAGGCGTCGTGGCCCACCCAGCTGCGCAACAGCGGCAGCAATGATTGCGGCGAATAAAGCGGCACGAAGGCCGCGGCGCCAGCCAGAAAGGCGGCAATACGCCGACGATCCATGAGGGTTCCAAATATTGAAGAGTGGGTCTCGCGCAGAGACATCAACGCGCAAAGAAAGGCGCTTTCATTCTGAAAGGCTTTTTTTCAGCTCGGTGCCAAAAAAAGCCTGAGCGCAATCAATTTCTTGCCATTCCCAGCGCCTTTGCGTCTTGGCGCGAGACCCGCTTTTGGAGCGACTAGAACGGAATATCGTCGTCCTCGAAGTCGCGGTCCATCGCCGGTTCGGGCGAGGCGCTTCGAGACGGTGGCGGACTGCTGTCGCCTCGATCATAACTGGCCGTACCGCCACCGCCACCGCCCGTGGTGCCGCCGAGCATCTGCATTTCATTGGCAACGACTTCGGTGCTGTAGCGTTCGTTTCCGGACTTGTCCTGCCACTTGCGCGTCTGCAGGCGACCTTCCAGATAGACCTGACGGCCCTTCTTGAGGTATTGACCGGCGATTTCCGCGGTCTTGCCGAACAGCACGACGGTGTGCCACTCGGTGTTTTCCTTGTTCTCGCCGGTCTGCTTGTCGCGCCATTGCTCTGACGTGGCGATGCGCAGATTGGCGATGGCCGTACCGGATGCGGTGTAGCGCACTTCCGGATCCTGGCCGAGATTGCCGATCAAGATGACTTTGTTGATGCCGCGGGCCATGGCCTTCCTCGCTGTGTCTGGTCTAAGTGTCCCCGGGGACAGATTCCGTATGCCGCGGTGCCGTTGATACCGGCAGCGGGCCGCAGAACGCTACGATAACGCCGTCGCCGCATGCGTGCACGGGTGATGCCGGGGCAATCCCAGGGACGGCCGGGGGCGCGCATCATACCGGACCCGGCCCGCTGTGCCGGACCTCGCCCGGTCAGCGCTGCGACGCTGCCGGCTCGGCCTCGACCGGCGCCTCGTGACGCGGCACCACCGGAATGCCGGACACGAAGCTCAGCCAGATCAGCGGCAGCAGCGCGACCACGGCAAAGCCGTGCATTCCCAACCAGTCCATGGCATTGCCGCCGATCACCGCGCCACCGACGAAGGCGCCCAGAAACTGGGAGGTGGCATAGACCCCCAGCGCCGCGCCCTTGTTGTCGACCGGCGCGATCCGCGAGATCAGCGACGGCAGCGCACCTTCCAGATAGTTGAAGCCGATGAAGAACAGGCCCAGTGCACCCACCAGAACCGCCGGGTGATGCTCGGCGAACCCGAGAATCAGCAAAGCCGAGGCCAGCGCCAGAATCGCGCCGACCATGGCGCTGCGCTGCAATCCGCGCTTCTCAGCCATGCGGATGATCGGGAAGACCAGGAACAGAGACACCAGCATCACCGGCAGGTAGACCTCCCATTGCGCCGCTTGGTCGAGATGCATGGCCTCGCCAATCGCCGAGGGCAACATCAGGAAGGTGGCCGTCATCGCCGCGTGCAGCAGGAAGATGCCCGCGTCGATGCGCAGCAGGCGACCGTCGCGGATCACATCCCGCACGCGCCCCCGGGTTCCGCTGAGACGCGGCGCCTTGGGCACCATGAAGATCAGGATCGGCAGCGTCAGCAGCGCCAGCCAACCCGCACCCTCGAAGATTCCATCGACCCCGATCACGCCCGCCACCGGCGGCCCGATGATCAGCGCCAGTACGAAGGCGCCGCCCATGCCGGCCCCCATGATGGTCATCGCCTGAGTACGCACCTGGGCGCGTGTCACGTCTGCCAGCAGGGCGCTGACGGCCGAGGAAATGGCGCCGGCACCCTGCAACGCACGCCCAATGATCAGCCATTCGATGGTGTCGGCACTGGACGACAGCCAGCTGCCGGTAGCGAAGACGGCCATCCCCACCAGAATGATCGGCTTGCGGCCAACGCGATCCGACAGCCAGCCCAGCGGAAGCTGCAGCACCGCCTGGGTGAGCCCGTAGACACCAAGCGCAAGCCCGACCTGCTGGGGCGTGGCGCCGCCGCTGAGCTGCCCCGCATAAGGCGCAAACACTGGCAGCACCATGAACAGGCCCATCATCCGCAAGGCATAGACAAGGGCCAGACCGGCTGTGGCGCGCCATTCGATCGAGTTCATGGATTCGGCTGAATTCGGCTGTTCAAAACTGGGGGCTCGGGTCGGTAGACCCTCGTAAGCGGAATCGGTTCGGTCTGCTGTCCACCCGTAGCGGACCGTCTGCGTGGAGCGCCGTTGCCCCGCTTCGCCGCTGCCTTGCGACGACCCTCGCACCCCAATGTGCCAGCTGGCACGGAGGACTGCATCCTTCTTCAAGCATCGACCGTGCCGGAGACGCAAGCGGCGCTTTGCGGCGTGAAAAACTCTCTGCGTATAGTACGCGATTCGCTCCCTGACCCTGACGCCCCCCATGTCCATGGACGCCATCCGCATCCGCGGCGCGCGCACGCACAATCTCAAGAATGTTTCGCTGGACCTGCCGCGCGATCAACTGATCGTGTTCACCGGCCTGTCCGGTTCCGGCAAGTCCTCGCTCGCCTTCGACACGCTCTATGCCGAGGGCCAGCGCCGCTATGTCGAATCGCTGTCGGCCTATGCCCGGCAGTTCCTGTCGATGATGCAGAAGCCGGACGTGGACACCATTGAGGGCCTGTCGCCGGCGATTTCGATCGAGCAGAAGTCGACCTCGCACAACCCGCGCTCGACCGTCGGCACCGTCACCGAAATCTACGATTACCTGCGCCTGCTGTTCGCGCGCGTCGGCCAACCGCGCTGCCCCGATCACGGCACCGTGCTCGAAGCGCAGGAAGTGTCGCAAATGGTCGACAGCGTGCTGGCGCAGCCCGAAAGCTCGGCCTGGTTGCTGCTGGCGCCGGTGATCCGCGGCCGCAAGGGCGAGCACGTGGACGTGTTCGAACAGATGCGCGCGCAGGGCTTCGTGCGTGCGCGCGTCGACGGGCGCGTCTACGAACTGGAGGAGATCCCCAGCCTCAACCGCAAGCTCAAGCATGACGTGGAGGTGGTGGTCGACCGCTTCAAGGTGCGCGCTCCCGCCGCGGATGGCGGAGATGCGGGCGGCGGATTGAAGCAGCGCCTGGCGGAATCCTTCGAAACCGCACTCAAGCTGGCCGACGGTCTGGCCTATATCGCACCGCATTCCGGCGAAGGCGAGCACATCACCTTCAGCTCCAAGATGTCCTGCCCGGTCTGCGGCTATTCGCTGCCGGAACTGGAACCGCGGCTGTTTTCGTTCAACGCGCCGCACGGCGCCTGCCCGAGCTGCGACGGTCTCGGCCAGATGCAGGTGTGCGACCCGGATCGCGTGGTCGCGCATCCGGAGCTGTCGCTGGCGGCCGGCGCGATCCGCAGCTGGGACCGCCGCAATCCGTACTATTGGTCGATCCTGCAATCGCTGGGCGAACACTACGGCTTCGACCTGGAAGTGCCGTTCGTGCGCCTGCCGCAAAAGGCGCGCGACATCGTTCTATACGGCAGCGGCAGCGACAAGATCGCCTTCCGCTACCCGGACGAACGCGGCCGCAAGGCCACGCGCACGCACCGTTTCGAAGGCATCGTTCCCAATCTGGAACGGCGCTACCGTGAAACCGAATCCGACGCCGTGCGCGAGGAGCTGGCCAAGTACCGCTCGGACAAGCCCTGCCCCGCCTGTGACGGCGACCGTCTGAACCGCGCCGCGCGCAATGTGTTCGTGGCCGAACGGCGCCTGCCGGAACTCACGCGGCTGTCGATCCGCGAGGCCGAGGACTGGTTCCGCGCGCTGGACCTGCCCGGTCACAAGGGCCAGATCGCCGACAAGATCATCAAGGAGATTTCGGCGCGCCTGGGCTTTCTCAACAACGTGGGTCTGGATTACCTGATGCTGTCACGCTCGGCCGAGACCCTGTCCGGTGGCGAGGCGCAGCGCATCCGCCTGGCCTCGCAGATCGGCGCCGGCCTGGTCGGCGTGATGTACGTGCTCGACGAACCCAGCATCGGCCTGCACCAGCGCGACAACGAACGCCTGCTGCAGACGCTGACGCGCCTGCGCGATCTCGGCAATACCGTGATCGTGGTCGAACACGACGAGGATGCGATCCGCCAGGCCGACTACGTGGTCGACATCGGCCCCGGTGCCGGCGTGCACGGCGGCGAGATCGTCGCCCACGGCTCCCCGGCCGATCTCGAAAAGGCGGAACGGTCCTGGACCGGAAAATACTTGTCCGGCGAAGTCCGCATCGAAGTCCCCAAGCAACGCGTGAAGCCACAGGACGAACGCTGGCTGCAGCTCAAGGGCGCGACCGGCAACAACCTCAAGAATGTCGATGCGGAATTTCCACTGGGTCTGTTCACCTGCGTCACCGGCGTCTCCGGTTCCGGCAAGTCCACGCTGGTCAACGACACGCTCTACGCCTACGCCGCGCGCGAACTCAATGGCGCCGGCATCCAGCACTCGCCGCTCAGGGAGATCGCCGGCCTGGATTCGCTGGACAAGGTGATCGACATCAACCAGGCGCCGATCGGGCGCACGCCGCGCTCCAATCCGGCGACCTACACCGGTTTGTTCACGCCGATCCGCGAGCTCTACGCGGCGGTTCCGGAATCACGCGCGCGCGGCTACACACCTGGCCGCTTCAGCTTCAACGTCAAGGGCGGCCGCTGCGAAACCTGTCAGGGCGACGGCGTGATCAAGGTGGAAATGCACTTCCTGCCGGACGTCTACGTCACCTGCGACACCTGCCACGGACGCCGCTACAACCGCGAAACCCTGGAAATCAAGTACAAGGGCAAGGCGATCAACGAAGCCCTGGATATGACGGTCGAGGACGCGCTGGAGTTCTTCAATGCCGTGCCGGTGCTCAAGCGCAAGCTCGACACCCTGATGGAAGTCGGTCTCTCGTACATCACCCTGGGACAGAACGCCACCACGCTGTCCGGCGGCGAAGCGCAGCGCGTCAAGCTGGCCAAGGAACTGTCACGTCGCGATACCGGGCAGACGCTCTACATCCTCGACGAACCGACTACCGGCCTGCATTTCCACGACGTGGCGCAACTGCTCAAAGTATTGGAACGCCTGCGCGAACACGGCAACACCGTGATCGTGATCGAACACAATCTCGACGTGATCAAACGTGCCGACTGGCTGATCGATCTCGGCCCCGAAGGCGGCAACGGCGGCGGCGAAATCGTCGCCGCCGGGCCGCCCGAGGCCGTGGCCAAGCTCAAGCGCTCGTATACCGGGCACTTCCTCAAGCCGATTCTCAAGCGGGGCTGGTAGGGGGCTTTCGTGTCGCGCAAAGGCGCGAAGACGCAAAGAACAGTGATCTTTAACATGAATCTCGCGCAGCGAGTCCGCTGCCCCTCGCCCACGACGTGGGAGAGGGGAGGACCGCCCGCGGAGCGGGTGGTGGGGAGAGGGCTGCCTGCCTGGCCGAGGATTCATTTTCCGGGGTG
>JAHZLQ010000029.1 GCA_022599775.1 Gammaproteobacteria bacterium | reverse complement strand
GAAAGTCCGTGTCACGATCTACCGGTATGAACTTCGTCGCCATCAGGACCCCTAAATCTCCATTGCATCAACGGCTTATGATGCAATATCTACGCCGGAATCAAGACCGCGGGGCAAGGCGAAAGTCCGACAGACTGCTAGCCGGATTGCATGGTCGTGGCCAGAATCATGTAGACCTCGGTCCAGGCTTGACGGACTTCGCTGGTGAAGGCCTCGCCCAAGCCCTGTTCCAGGGCCCACAGCAGAGCCACGGCCACGGTCGCGTAGTCGTCCGGGCGCACGCCGTAGCCGGTATGGCGCCGCCCCAGGTCCAGCAGCGCGGGGCGCAGAATTTCGACGCGCCCCAGACCACGAACCGCGGTGTCGATCATCGCCATCAGCTTGCGTCCCTGGGTCTGCATGTCTGCTTTGAACAGCTTGCGCAGCTCCGGGTCGAGTTCGAACAGTTTTCCGTAAAACAGGCTCGCGGCGGAATCCGAGATCGGCAGCACCTGTTCCCAGGTGTCGCGTACCAAGGTGATCTGGGCCGGGGTCATGCGGGCGTTGCTCCTGCGTTTGGTGAGGCGGGCTGGAAGTTGTATCCAAGAACCGTGACTGTTTTCAGACCTCGAAGGTGGCGCCGTCGAAGAAGCGGTCCGGACCCATGGTCAGCGCCTGTTGTGCCACCGGCATCGGCCAGCTGCCGTTGTGCGTTCCTTCCGGTTTTGTATCTGCGCCGGGATAGCTGGCGCCGACCAGATCGGCCGCCTGCCGATAGATCTGCGGCAGATAGACCTGGGCCGCGATGTCGCTGGCCTGGATCTCGGCGCCGATCTGATTCCAGCGCTGCATCTGTTTGATGAACCAGGCGGCGTGCGAACGCCAGGGGAAACTGGCGGCGCCGTTGTAGAACACCAGGCCGGGGCTGAACAGCGCGCTGTCGGCATCGGGTACGCCCAGGGCTTCGCGGATCGTCGGCTCCGGTGAATCCAGCACGCCGCTTTCGATCAGCACACGCGCGGCCTCGCCGCGGTTTTCGGGGACGTCGAGCCAGCGGTTGGTTTCGATCAGCGCGGCGATCAGCGCGACATGGCTGTTCGGGTGGCGGGCGGCCCAGTCGCGCGTCACGCCCAGCACCTTCTCGGGACTGTTGTTCCAGATCTGGTAGCTGCTGACGATGCGTCGGCCGACGCCGGCGCTTTCGGCCACTGCGCCCCAGGGCGCACCCACGCAGAACCCGTCGATGCGTCCGTCGCGCAGATGCTGAACCATTTGTGGAGGCGGGATCACTTCCAGCCGCAGATCCCGGTCGGGGTCGATGCCACAGGCGGCCAGCCAGTAGCGCAGTTCGTAGTGATGCGCCGAGAACGGGAATACATGCGCAAACACACGCGGCTTGCGGCCTTCCACACGGTCGCGTTGCAGCAGTTCGCGCAGCGCGGTGCCGACGGCTGCGGGCTCGGTTTGCTCCAGCGCCATCTGACTGTAGAGCTCGTTGGAGACCGCGATCGAATTGCCATTGAGATTGAGCGACAGCGCGGTGACCATCGGTGTGCCGATGCCATCCACGCCCAGTGTGGCGGCCAGTGGCATCGGCGCCAGCATCTGCGCACCGTCGAGCACACCGGCCACGACCTTGTCGCGAATGCTGGCCCAGGAGGCTTCGACACTGATCCGTACGTCGAGCCCGTGGCGCTCGAAAAATCCCTTGGCCTGGGCAACGACAATCGGCACCGCATCCACCAGCGGAATGATGCCGAGTTCGAGGGAGGCCTTTTCCAGCCTGCTGGTCATCGACGGTTCCATTAGATGAGGTCCGCCGCGGCCAGCAAGGCACGCGCGGCGTCTCCGAGTTTGAGATTGCGGTCCATCGCCATTCGTCTCAGCAGCTCGTAGGCATCGTTTTCCGAAAGCCCACGGCGTTGCATCAGTACGCCTTTGGCGCGATCGATGTCGCGCCGATCGGCGAGTCGGGTCTTGGTGTCCTCGAGTTCGCGCTTCAGCGCCTGATGTTCGTGAAAGCGCGCGATCGCCACGTCGATGACCGATTTCAGACGCGACGCTGACATTCCGTCCACCACATACGCCGACACGCCGGCACGCATCGCGCGACGGATGGTTTCAGCGTCGCTGTTGGCGGCGAACAGCACGATCGGACGCGGTCGATCGCGTGCGATCTGGCCGAGCGATTCGAGCGTGTCACGGCTCGGGGCATCGACATCGATCAGCACGACGTCCGGTTGGTGCCGGTTGACTGCCGTCAGCAGGTCGCTGCTGGTCGCGAGTTCGGCGACGACCTCGTTGCCGCTGCCGACGAGTGCTTCGCGCAGCAGCCTCAGTCGATCATGGTCGTCGTCCACGAGCATTACGCGCATAGGTGTGTTGGCTGGCTCAAAGGCGGGCGTGGAGTCGTTGCGCTGAGGGCGCTGCAAGGTTTGTGCCCTTGGGCGGGGCATGGCGCCGTCGGCTGAACTATCTTGGTGCTGCAGAGTGTTGGACCCACGAGTACGCACGGCGATCACGCCGTGGCGCTTGAGTGTTGGTGCCGTCATCGTCATTCCCCGATTGATGAGTTCCGCGACTCGTCCGTGCAGCGGATGCACGGGACGTAACGGGCTGGCAATACCGGTCCGAGCCCGCGCCCGGGCCGAAGCAAAAAAACCCCGCCAGCGAACCGGCGGGGGAAGGGGGGCGCAACGCTAGACTGGGTCAGTCGATTGATGGAAGCCGCAGGTGCTACTGCACCATCACGGTTCCGGTCATCGACGGGTGAATCGAGCAGGCATAGCTGTACTCGCCGGCGTTGCTGAAGGTGCGACTGTAGGTCGCTCCTTCGCGCAGGCGGTCGCTGCCCTGATCGCTGAACGTGACGAAGTGATTGGAGCCGTCTTCATTGGTCCAGGTCACGGTGGTGCCGGAGGCGACCGTCAGGTCCTCCGGCGAGAACGCGAAGTCCGCGATCGTGACCGCAGCCGAACCGCTGGCTGCGGCCGGCGCGGCCTTCGTCGGCGCCGGAGCCGCGGCCATCGGTGCGGGGCTGCTGGACATGGTCATGCCGCCATTGGAGCGCAGGATCTCCAGTTCGACGCGGCGGTTCTCGGCGCGGCCATCCTCGCTGTCGTTCGACGCCACCGGACGCGATTCGCCGTAGCCGACACTGGTCATACGGCTTGCCGCGATGCCCATGGAGATCAGATAGGCGCGTACCGATTGGGCGCGGCGGTCGGACAGACTCTGGTTATAGCTGTCGGAACCCATGGAATCGGTATGACCGGCGATCTCCACCTCGATGTCGGAGCGCTTCTTGAGCGCGGCTGCGACGTCGTCGAGGATGGTCTTGGCATTGATCGTCAGGCTGTCCTTGTCGAAGTCGAAATTCACACCACGCAGTACGATCTTGTCGCCGACATCGCAGCCGGACATGGTGCCGGCTTCACACACGGGCGGCGGCGGGGGAGGCGGCGCCGGCGCGGGTGCCGGCTTGGGGGGCGCAGGTGGCGGCGCCGGAGTGGTGTAGATCGGCTTGCGCAGACCGGATGTCGGTGAGGGCCCGTAGGAACAGGCGCCCAGCGAAAGTAAGGACGTCGCTACCATTGCGACCAGTATCGGGTGATTCTTAGACATGTTGTCGGACTCCCTGCAGTCTCGTTTGTAACGGTTGATATCCGGACTCGCTGCCCGTGTGATTGCGGTGAAATGAACACCGGTGTTGAGCTTGGAAAGATGGGGCTGCGGCGCTTGGCGCGAGCCGGCCGGCCGGCACTTTTGCCGCGGCCATGATCGGCGCGGCGCCACGTCGGGGCCTGAGCGCCTCGTTGGCGCGCCGCCAGCCGGCCGGATCAAGCCTATGTCGCGGAGCCAGCGCTCCCCCTGAGCCATTCATGCAATTCCCTTTGCCGAGGCCATCCCTGTCGCGAATGCAGAAATCTGCATTTCGCGAAGCCAAAAAAAAATCCACCGCCGCTCCAGATGGAGCGAGGTGGACGTCGTTATCCGTTTCGATGTGGACCTTCGTTGGTCCAGGCCGGGCGCAGCATGCGACGGTGCGCCACGGTCCGGATTGCTGACGCAATCGCTGTGCCATCTGTTCGACCTAGCGCCGTCGTCAGCCTGAACGTTTTACTTATTCGTAATTAAAACAAATAATTAGGCCGTGTCTCCGGGAGGTGATGGTTTGGCCCGAACCGTTCATGCGAGGCGAAGCCCTCTATGCGGTGCGGTGCATCGACAGCTTGCTGTGCTCTTATTGAGTACGCCCGCGGCACCAATCCCGTGCCGCCGCCGGCTGCTTGGTGCCGGTGGGGCGCGTCGCAACTGCGCCAGTGGCGCGTGGCACGATGGTTGCTGCACTTTACGACCGAAGCATCATCGTTTGCGCACCGGAGCGTCAGACGAATCATCACTTTCGATTGAAGACGCTTTGGGCGAAGGTGATACCGGACAACGACGTCCGCTTGCGCAGCAATGCGCTTGCGGACGTTTTTTTTGCAAGTTTTACGAGCGGTCCACATTCGTAAAACGGCAGGGAGGCAAGACGGTGGGGCAGGCAGTCGAGTCCTTGGCGGGGAACCTGAGCGAACGCCTTGCTCGTGCATTCGCGTACCTCAGGCTGCGGGCCCTGATGGCGCCGCCGTTGCTGCTGGGCTGCGGGCTGGCTCATGCGGTATCGCCGACCGCTGAGCTCGATGTGGCACGCGCCGCCGCGATCCAGCAGGCCCTGCAGGTGGACGCCGAAGCCTGGCAGGCCGAACGACCCGGTGCTGCATCCGCGGCGACCACACTCTATGTCGGCATTGCCGATACCGAGCTGCTGTTGCGCAAGGTCGAGGTTCGCATTGATGAAGCACCGGCCCGCATCTATGACTTCAGCCTCGATCAGTCTCGCGCCCTGCGCCGCGGCGGTTTGTTCGCGCTCATGGTGCATGACGCGGACGCTGCACCGCACCGAATTCGTGCGCGCTTCGTGTCGCGGACCATGGACGTCCGCGGCAAGCCGATTTTCGCGCAACTCGACGAAACGCTGGACCTTCCGGCGGGACGCAACGCGCTGATGCTCGAGCAGCAGCCTGCCGGAACCTTCGGCGGGCCTCGACTCAGTTGGGCCCAGTCAGCGGTGCCAGCGGGTTTGCCCGGCGGTAGCGATCCAAGACTGCTCGCGGTCGATGTGGATCTGGCGGCGGCGGACTATGTTTCGGCCGCCAGCCGCCTGCTTCGCGCCGAGGCGCTGGCTGGCGCGGGTGCGGCACCCGTGCCCGAATTTTCACAACGACTGGACGCCAGCCTGCGCGGCCTCGGTGTGAAGTCCGGCAGTGCGTCCGATGGCGCCGCGATCAGCGGTGACTACTCAAGATTCAATGCCGCTGTCGAGGCGATCAACGCCGGACAGGCCGCGACCGGAATCGCCATTCTGCAATCCCTGGGAAGCACCAAGCTTGCAGAGTCGGACAGTGCCGCGCTGGCCCTGCGAGACCGGGCCAATCTGCTGCTCGGTGCGCAATCCCTGTCGAGCGGAGATGGCGTGGCCGCCATCGAAGCCTACAAGCGGGTGCGCAGCCCGGGGCCTTATTCCACTGCCGCCCTGCTCGGGCTCGGCTGGGCTTATCTGCAGCCGGCCGGCAGTGGCGGTGACGCCGCGGAGGCTGCCGATGCGCTTGGCGGCGAGCCGATGCCCTGGCTCGGTGGGCGCGACCCTCAGTTGGCCGCGCTACGTCGTGAGCAGCCGTTCCGGTACTACACCTCCACCGCATCGGCACGGCGCGCCGATGACTTGAATCGCGCGCTGGTGCCCTGGGCCGAACTGGTCGGGCGGGATCCGCTGGATCCGGCCGTGCAGGAAGGCATGCTTGCCGTACCGTATGCCATGGACCATCTGGGATCGCGGCAGCAGGCTGTGCAACGCTATGAGCGCGCGATCGAATTGCTGGAACTGAGCCACCGCAGGCTCGGCGCCGCCGTCGATGATGTCGCGCACGGCGGTCTGGCGGCGACCGTGCGCGGTTTCGATACCGGCCCGAGTCGGGGATGGGACTGGTGGCTGGTCGAGTTGCCGGACGCGCATTGGTGGTTGCAGTCCGACGATGAAGCCTCGCCGATGTTTTACGTCGCTTACCTGCTCGAAGCCGAACCGGTGCGTGACGCGATTCGCAAACTGCGCAGCCTCGACGATCTCGACCGTCTGCTGGCCGCCCGTGCCGAGGGCCTGCGCGAATCGGAACAAGCCAGCGGCGCTTTGCCGGCACGTATAGACGCCATGCGTGCACGTTTGCGAGCGGTCGGTGAGCGACAGGCCCGTGAAATGGAGGCACTGGCGTCGGTACAATTGCAGGAACTCCGCAAGCAGACCGAGCGCTATCTGGTCGAGGCGCATTTTGCGTTGGCGCGCCTGTACGACCGGCCGCCTGTGGACCTGGCGATGTCTGCGCCGCGAGTGCAGCGATGAGCATGCCGTTCCGCCAGGTGATGACGCTCGTGAATCCACTCGCGTTGAATGTGACGCTTGTTTCGTCGCTGCTGCTTTGCTTGTCGGCTTGCGGCTCGGTATCTGCCATTCGCAACGCGGACGCGCCGACCGTCGCCACGGTGGCCGATGCCAATGGCCGCACCAGCGATGGCTGGTTCGTAGTGCGAACCACCAGTACCTTGCGCGTCGACGCGGCCAGCGAGGTCGAGCCCGACCCGCAGCAGGCCATCGCCAACTACGACCGACTGTTGCAACTCGACGCGCCGCCTAGGCTGCGCGCCGAGGCGCTGCGCCGTTCCGCCGATCTGCGTCTGCAAGGCTTCGAAAGCGGTGAGGGCGACACGGCGGACCTGCAGGCCGCGGCCGACCGCTACCAGACGCTGCTTGCCGAGTTCCCCGAGGATCGTCTTGCCGATCGTGCGCTGTATCAGCTGGCTCGCGCCTACGAGCTGCTCGGCAACGACGATGGATCGATCAAGGCCCTGCAGCAGCTTGGGCGACGCTATCCGGATTCGGTACGGGTCGCGGATGCCCGCTTTCGCGCCGCCGAAAAGCTCTATCTGGAACGTCGTTACGACGAAGCTACCGAGCAATACGCGGCGGCCATCGAACTCGGTGACGACGCGCCGTACGCCGACTACGCGCGCTACAAGCATGGCTGGGCGCTGTACAAGCAGGCGCGCTACAGCGAAGCCCTGCCGGAATTCATCGCCTTGCTCGACCGCGCCCTGCCAGACGACGGGGAATTCGATTCCAGCAACGGTCTGTTCGATCGTGTCGAAAGCGGGCGTGCCGACATGGCGCGCGATGCGCTGCGCGTCACCGGCCTGTGCTTCGCGGCGCTCGGCGGTGGCACGGCGATCAACGACTACCTGCGCACCCAGGACTCGGAGCCCCGCTTCACGCCAGCGCTGTACGCGGCGCTCGGCGAGCAGCTGCTTGAGAAGCGTCGCTATACCGACGCCGCCGAGACCTACGCCGCGTTCATCGAAAGTCACCCACGGCACCGGCTGGCGCCGGAATTCCAGGCGCAGGCCGTTGCCGCCTATCAGGCCGGTGGCTTCCGCGAATTGCTGATGGCGTCCAAACGTGACTATGTGGAGGCCTTCGCGCCGGGTGCCGACTACTGGCAAGGCAATGCACCCAGCGAAACCGTGCTCGCCACGGTGCGCGAGGATCTGGACCAACTCGCCAGCGAATCCCACGCCCGCGCGCAGACCCTGCCGCAAGGCACGGACGAGACGGCTCGTCGAGCGGCCTTCACGGAGGCTTCGGGCTGGTACGAGAAGGCGCTGACCTGGTTCCCGGACGATGCGCACGCCGACGCGACGCGCCTGCTCTACGCGGACAGCCTGCTCGAAGCCGGACGCACCGCGCAGGCGGCCGGACAGTATTCGCAACTGATGCGCGACGCGCCGGACGGCGAACATGCGCCGGAGGCCGGACTCGCCGCTGCGCAGGCCTGGCAGCAACTGGCCCGTGAGGCGCCTTCGACGCAGCGCGCCGAAGCCCTGCAGGCTTCGGTCGCCGCCAGTCTGGAATGGGCGGATCGCTATCCCGAACATCCGGAACTGGCGCGCGTGCTGACACGGGCCGCCGAGGACCGTTTCGAGCTCAAGGACTACGAGGGCGCCATCGAGCTGTCGCAGCGCGTGCTGGCGCTGAGCGCACCGGCATCGCTGCAGGCCACGGCGCTGGGTGTGCGCGGTGATGCGGAGTTCACGCTGGAGCGCTACGCGGACGCCGAGGCAAGCTATACGCGCCTGCTGGCAACCGGCGCAAACGAAACCACCGATCAGCAGATCGAACAGCTGGCAGCCGCGGTCTACAAGCAAGGCGAGATGGCGCGTGATGCCGAGGATCTGCGTGCCGCCGCCGCGGCCTTCGCCCGGGTCGGACGTGTTGCGCCGACGGCGAGCATCCGTGCCGCAGCGGACTACGACGCGGCGATGGCCAATGTCGGTCTCGAAGACTGGCCGCTGGCCGAGCAGCAGATGGAAGCGTTCCGGCGGCGTCACACCGAGCATGCGCTGCTGCCGGACGTCGACAAGAAACTCGCGTTCGCCTATCAGCAGGACGACAAGCTGGCTGCAGCCGCCGAGGTCTATGCGCGCATCGCGCAGCGGGCCAGCGAGGCGCCATCGGTGCGTCGCGAGGCGGCTTGGCTGTCGGCGGAGCTGGCCGAGCAGGGCGGTCGCGGGGATCGCGCCGAAGCGGCCTACGAACGCTATGTCGAGCAGTATCCGCAACCGCTGTTGCCTGCCTTGCAGGCGCGTCAGCGACTTGCCGATCTGGCGCTGCAGGAAAGTGGCAACGGTTCGCGCCACGTGCACTGGCTCGACGAAATCCTCAGCAACGAGTCCGCGGGCGGCCGCCAACGCAGTGACGAGACCCATTTGATCGCGGCACGCGCCGCACTGAAGCTGGGTCGGCTCGATGCCGCCAACGCCCGTTCGGTGAGTTTGCGTGCCCCCATCGAGAAAAGCCTCGACCTGCGCAAGGTCGCGACGGAAAAGGCGATCGTCACCCTGTCGCGCGCATCTTCATTCGGTTTTGCCGAGGTCAGCACCGCGGCCACCTACGAAATCGCGAACGTCTATCGCGATTTCGGCAAAGCGCTGATCGAGTCCGAGCGGCCGCGCGGACTCGATGCACTGGCGCAGGAACAATACGAGTTGCTGCTCGAGGAGCAGGCCTATCCCTTCGAGGAAAAGGCGATCGCCGCCTATGAAGTCAATCTGCAGCGCCTGCGTGAAGGGCTCTGGGATGAATGGATACGGCGCAGCTCGCATGCGCTGGGTGAAATCGTGCCGGCGCGCTATGGCAAGCAGGAACAACGGGACATGAGCTATGAATCCCTACTCTAGAAATCTGACTTTGGCCCTGCTCGCCATTCTGGCGGCGGGCTGTACCACCACTGCGCCCCGCGCCTCGCGCGCCTCGGTGGGCGTGGAGATGGCGAGCGCGCAGGCCGCTCGTGATGACGCGGCGGACGAACGATTCCGCGCAGCGCTGCAGATGATGCGCACGCGGCCGGATACCGCGCGCGAGGAACTGCTGGCGCTGTCGCGCGAATATCCCAGCTTCTCGGGCCCGCTGACCAATCTTGGAATTCTGTACGCCAGTGGTCGCCAGCGTGGCGACGCCGTGGCGAGCTTCTCGCAGGCCGTGTCCGCCAACCCCAACAATGCCGTGGCCTTGAACTGGCTGGGTACCCTGTACCGCGAGACCGGCGACTTCGGGCGCGCCGAGGCGGCCTATCTGAAGGCGCTGGAGGTGCGGCCGAATTACGCCGCCGCGCATCTGAATCTGGCCATTCTGTATGACCTTGCGCTGGGACGTCCGCAGCAGGCTCTGGAGCACTACCGGGACTACCGGGATCAGGCCGACGAGCCGCGCCTGATCGTCAGTGCCTGGATCAAGGAACTCGAAACCAAGGGCGTGCCATCGCCGGCCGCTTCGGTCGCCAGCGCGCAGATGACGCCATGAATGCACGGATCAGCACGCACCGCGCGATGATCCTGGTCGCGCTGCTGGTGGCCGGCACGGTCCACGCGCGGCCCGAAGGAAAGGACAGCAGCCCGTCGCAAGCGGCGGCGGAACCAACGGTGGGCCCGGCCGCTGCTTTGGGTGCGACCATCGTCGGTGACCAAGACGCGGCGCTGGGCCTGTTCATCGTGCCTTGGAAGGAAGAGCGGCCGGACGATCTGGACCATCCGCCTCGCATCATCGTCTCCACGCCAACGGCGATCTCGGCCGACAGTTTCGAGCGTGATGCGGACTACGAAGACAGCCGTACCGCGTATCGGCGTGCACGGCTGGAGCGCACGCGTTGAGGCAATGAGCACGTCGTCGATCGGTATGGAAGGCAAGGCTCCACCCATTGAAGCGGTGCTGCACTGATTCGGGGTGCAGCGCACTGGCACGGGGCCGGATCGGGTATCGCAGCCAGGCCGAATCCCGCAGTAGCGTGAATTTTGCGCTTCAGTCGCTGACGGCCATGTGTCGATGATTTTGGTGATGTTCGGAAATCGCCGTGAAAACAATGAAGTACAGGCGTTTCGGTGAGAATTTACCTATGAGTGGCACGCCGATTGCTTAGTTAGACTTGTCTGCGACACGTAGTCGCACGACACCAAACAAACCGGGCAAAGAAGCTCGGTTGAACGGATACCGACGTCCACCTGTTGGCCTTACTGCCAGCAAGTGGACGTTTTTTTTTGTCCGCAATCAGCCGGTCCATACCGAGCGATGGCGGAGTTTTCAGGGCTACAGCGTGAAATCCACAAAAGGAGTTGAGGACATGAAAGGGGTCAGAGGGAGCAAACTGCGTCTACTTCAATGCGCGGCGATTTTGGGCGCCACCGTCTGCAGCAACGCGGCATGGGCGGATTGGTATAACGATGGCAAGGTGTTTCTCACCGGCGGTGTCTTCACCATTGATGGTGCTGGCGGCGGCGGTGCCGTGCCCTGGGCCACCATTACAGGCTACGAAACCCGCGATGGCATCAACGGTGGTGTGGGCTTCACCTACGTGAAGCTGCCGAACTACGACATCAACTTCTTCGGGGGATCGATTGGCTTCTTCGATCGCTTCGAGCTGTCGATCGTCGACGCGAAGCTTGTGACCGACGACCTTACGACGGTGGATATCGCGGCACTCGCTCTTGACGGTCTGCTCGGCGCCGACAATGGGCTGAATCCGAACGGAACGACGATCCACATGACGACCTATGGCGCAAAGCTGCGGTTGTTCGGTGACGCCGTCTATACCTCGGACAGCTGGATCCCGCAGACGTCGATTGGTTTCCTCTACAAGGAAAACAAGGACCCGGTATTTGTTGAAGGCACGCTCGGCGCCGCCGAAACGGAAGACTGGGAAGCCTACGCTGCATTTACCAAGGTGTTCTTCCGCTACAGCACGCTCGTGAACGTCCTCGCGCGTTATACCTCGGCGAACCAGACCGGTCTGACGGGATTCGGTGTGTGCCACGATGCACTGAGGAACGACTGCGAGAACAAGAAGGAAGTTCGTGCTGAGGTATCGGTGGCCCATCTGTTGCAGAAGAACTTTGCCATCGGTTTCGAGTACACGATGCACGGCGACAATCTTGACAATCGCGGCGTCGATGTTCTGGGCTTGTCGACCTCGGTGCTGGACGACCTGCTTCCCGGTATCCAAGACGCCTTAATGCAGAAGGAAGAAAGCGACTGGTGGGATTTCTTCTTCGCTTATGCGCCGAACAAGAACTATTCGATCACGATGGCTTACCTGATGCTTGGCAATATCGCCGTCGCCGAGGATCAGAACGGCTTTTACCTGTCGCTGCACGCGACGTTCTAGGCAAACCCGATACGGCGGTGCCGCCAGGGCACCGCTCTTTCAACGAGAGTCACAAGGCTAGTCAATGGAGGTTGTTATGAAACGGACCAGCAAAATATTCACCGCCCTGTTCGGTGCCATGCTGTTTTTTGCCTCGGCGCAAACAGCGATCGCCGCCGAGCAGCCGACCAATCCCATCCTTGGTGTCGAATCCTCGAGCCTGGCCAAGTTCGGCGGGCGCGAAGGCGTGCACAACTGGGTGGAGAGCCTGTTCTACTACATCATGCTCGACAACCGGATCAATCACATTTTCAAGGAGTTCGGCAACGTCGAGCGTCAGGTGTTCCTCAACACGCAGCTGGAAACGATGGTCCTGGGCGGCCCGAACGAATACCAGGGCGCCAGCATGAGCGCGGCGCACGCCGACCTCGGCATCACCATGACCGAGTTCAACGCGGTTGTGGAGGCGGCCTACAACGCCTGCGAACGCAATGTGATCGCGTATCACTCCTGCAATCAGCTGATCAATGCGCTGGCGCCGTTTACCAAAGACATCGTCACGCGTTAGGCGTTGTTATTGATCCTCGAGGTAGTGGATCAGCTTGCGACACGTCGGGGGCGGAGCGCTGGGTCTGCACAAACGAGTGTGCAGCCCGCCGCTTCGCCTTCTTCAATGTGTGGTGAAGCCGGTCGGCGACATCCGGGATGGCCGGGTTCGTCGTCGGTCATGTCTTCAAAATATTTCGAGTGAGCTGCCGAATTTATCAAGACAATGAATAAATACTCCCCAAACCAAAAGAATGTGCCGGTACAGCGCATCACCACCAGCTTGCGGATCGGCGGGCTGGACCTGATGCGCCGTCATGCACAATCGATGTTCGTCGCCACCGCTGTCGGCTTGTTGTTGCTGAGCTTCGGCATGGGCTCGGCGCAGGCGGTCGACAGCTGTACGCCGCCGGTCTGCATCACTTTCCAGACGCCCGAGGCCTTCATCGGTGAGGCCTTCGCCGGGAGTCGCCCGGTCGCGGGCGTACTCAATCTCGATGGAGCAGCGGCCTCGCGCGTCCAGGACGTCTACGGTCGCGCATTTCCGCAGTCGCGCGTGCGTTACTGGACCAACGGCGCGCGTACCGCGTGGGTATTCGACGATCTCGGCAAGGAAGGCTATCAGCCCACCACCGCTGCATTCGCCGTGGAGAATGGCGCGATCGTCGCGGCCCGCGTGATCTACTACCGTGAGTCACGCGGCGAGCAGGTCGGTGAAGGCTATTTCCTGCAGCAGCTGACCGGCGCGCATGCCAGTGGCGGGGGACTCGACCAATCGGTCGACAATATCGCCGGAGCGACCTATTCGGTCGAAATGATGAAGCGAATGGCGCGAACTGCAATCGAGTTCGACGCGCTCACGCGGTAGACGGTCATGAGTGAGCAGAACTTGACGGTCACTGAAAATACGGCGATCGGTCCCGGCTTCACCGCCAGGATGCGGCGCTGGCGCACGCAGGTCGTGACGGTTTCGGTGTCGCGGTCCAGCAGTGCCACGCGCAAGCCCAACCTGACGATGACGCTGCGCACCTGGCACAAGCGTGCGGGCCTGTTTGCCTTCATTTTCATGGGGTGGCTCGGCGCCAGCGGCGTACTGATCAATCAGAGCGCGGACTGGGGTTACGACACGGTTCGGATCGACTGGACCTGGGTGATGTCGCTGTACAGCCTCAAGCCGTCGCCGCCCCGGTCCGGTTTCGCTAGCGATGGTCACTGGATCGCGGCAACGCCTGAAAGCACCGTCATGGACGGCAAAGCGTTGCCCGATCATGTTGCCAACCCGGTGGGCTTTGCCGTCGGCGGTACGCCGGAGGCGCCGCTGATGTTCGTGGCCGGCGGTGACAAACTGTTGCTGTACACGCCCGAGGGTGCGCGCGTCGACGAGCTCAGCGGTTACGTGCTGCCGGTTGAAGAAATCCGCCGCATCGGACAGGTCGAGGGTAGCGATCAGGTCGCGATCCAGGATCTGGACGTCTATGCGACCGTGGACGGCCTGGACTGGACACCGCTGCCGGAAGGGGACCGCGTGCAATGGTCGGTGCCGGCGGCGCTGGACAATGGTCAGCGCGCGGCGATGGAAGCATTTTCTCGGCCCACCGTGTCACTGGAACACGTGCTGGTGGATGCCCATAGCGGCCGCCTGTTCGGGCGCTTTGGTGCCTATCTGATCAACGCCGTCGGCATCGCAGCGATGCTGCTGTCGATCAGTGGTGTTTGGATGATGTGGCGCACCCGCAAGCGGCGGCGCTGAGACCGCATCAAAGCTGAGCGACACCAAGGGCGCGCCCCGCCGGGGCGCGTCTGCGAGGTCCTCTGGAGGAGGAGACCGAACCGGCAAGAGCCCCACCGCAGGGGCGTCCCGCTTCGCCAAGCCTCAGGCTGGTCGCACGGCCGCGATCGGCACGCGTCGGCCGCGCTTTCCGAGCACGCCACGCTTGTGGGCCTTGCGCCGGGTGCCTGTGAGTTCATCGATGTCGCGCAGCAGCGTTTGTACGGCCTGCGCGCGACCGTCGCCGGCATGCCGGCCGGTGTTGGAGTGGTAGTACTCGTGCTGGGCCAGGAAGCGATCGATGTCGCTCGGCGTCAGGGTGCCGAGCTCGGCGCGCATGCCTACCCCCATGCGTTCGATCATGTAGGCGTTGAGCCGTTGCTCGAAGGCCTGTTCCGGCAGTGCCAGGAACGGTTTTCCGAAATGGATCGCCTCGCCGATCAACTGGTTGCCGGCAGTCGACATCACTGCGCGACAATGCGCCAGGTCATGCACGAACCATTCGTTCGATGGCGCGCGGAAATCGAGGTTTTCGACCTGCCCGCGCAGCGAGGTTCCGTAAACCACCACCGGCATGTCGAGCAAGCGCAGCGCGCGGTCGATGTGCGGCAGATACTGATGATCGCCCTTGTTGAAATAGGCGAGCAGGTAGTCGCCGTCGTGCGGCTTGATGCGCTTGACCTCGTCGCGCAGCATCGGTCCGACGATGCTGGTGTTCGGATACGCCGGCTCGGCCGGATAGAAGCTCGACAGCAGGATGCGTTCCGGCACGCCCATGAGTTGACGGTAGCCCCAGGCATCTCGCATGCCGCTGAGCCACAGGTCGGCCGGGAAATGCGGCTTGCAGTAGGCGATGATGCCGATGTGGTCGAAGCTGATGCGTGGCAGACCCAGGCGCTGGGCGGCGCGATGCGTCCAGGCTTCCGAATCCGAGATCACCAGGTCGATGCCGCGACTCTTGATCTCGCGATCGACGCAGTCACTGCCGTGCCCACGCCATAAAAGATCGGCCATCGGCGCGAGATTGCGTGCCATGGTGCGCGGCAGAGAGTGCGATCCGCGCGAGTTGTAGACGTAACCGATCGTCGGTATTCGCACTGTGGGAAACAGTGGCGCCAGCACGTCGTAGGCGTCGCCGCCGGCGAACACGGTGATTTCGTGCTGCTTCATCAAGCTGGGCAACACACTCATGGTGCGCATGGCGTGGCCGCGCCCGTAGCCCATCACTCCATATGCGATTCGCATGGCATTTCCCCTACTTTTCATCGACCACGCTACGGGCGCGCCTTGATCGGGATATGACAGGGCAATGACGATTTGGTGACATCGAGACAAAGTGCACAAAAATCAATTTGGCTCATCCGGTAGACAGCGGCACGCTGACATAATCAGCTATCTGCCCGCTCCAGCGGGTGCAGCGACAGTGCGGAATGCCAAGAACCAAGACGCTGACGATCCGCCGTGCGGAACCGACCGATATCGGTGCGATCCACAAGCTCATCGAAAAAGCCTACCGCGGGGAAGACGGCTATTCCCTGGATCAGTTGCGCGGACAGGTCAATCATTTCCCTGAAGGCCATCTGGTGGCGGAATTCGACGGCAACATCGTCGGCTACTGCGCCACCTTGATCATTTCGGCGGAGCGCGCGCTGGGACGTCATACCTGGCATCAGATCACCGGAGGTGGCTACGGCAGCACGCACGATCCGGACGGCGACTACCTCTACGGCTACGAGGTCTGCACCGACCCGGACCTGCGCGGGCGCCGGCTCGGCGAGCGGCTCTACCAGGCGCGGCGCAAGCTGTGCGTGGATTTCGGGCTGGACGGCATCGTCTTCGGCGGCCGGATTCCCGGCTACGGGCGACGCCAGCGCCAGTTCGAATCGCCGGATGCCTACTGCGAAGCCGTACACAAGCAGACCGTGCGCGATCCAGTGATGACCTTCCAGTTGCGCCAGGGTTTCGAATACCTTGGCGTGCTGCACGACTACATTCCCTCGGATCGTGACTCGCGCGGGCACGCCACCCACATGCTGTGGCGCAATCCGGCCGCGCATCGCGACCACACACGAGCCTTCAGCGCGCCCGATCGCGGGCCGTCGACGGTGCGCATCGCCGCCGTGCAGTATTTCCAGCGACAGATTCCGTCCTTCGACGAATTCGCGCGCGTGGTGCGTTACTTCGTCGATACCGTCGCCGACTACAAGTGCGATTTCGTCGTGTTTCCCGAGTACTTCGCATTCCAGCTGCTGTCGATCGAGAACGAAGCGATGAAGCCGCGCGAGGCCATCCTCAAGCTGGCTGATTACAACGAGCGCCTGGAGGCGCTGTTTCAGGATCTGGCGATCCGCTACAACGTCAACATCATCGCCGGCTCGCATCCGCAGCTCGAAGCGGACGGGCGGCTGCTCAACGTCGCGCATGTGTTTCTGCGGGACGGCTCTGTGCACGAACAGCCCAAGATTCACCCGACACCGGCCGAGCGCTACTGGTGGCAGATCGAGGGCGGCGACTATGTGCGCGCCATCGAAACCGACTGCGGACCGATCGGCGTGCTGGTCTGCTATGACTCGGAGTTCCCGGAACTGACGAGGCATCTCGTCAACCAGGGCGTCAACATCCTGTTCGTACCGTTCTCCACCGAGGAACGCTCAGGCTATCTGCGTGTGCGCTACTGCGCCCAGGCGCGCGCTGTCGAAAACCAGATCTACGTGGCCGCCGCCGGCAACGTCGGTAACCTGCCGCGCGTGCACAACATGGACATCCACTACGCGCAGAGCTGCATTCTGACGCCCTGCGATTTTCCATTCGCGCGCGATGGCGTGGCGGCCGACACCACGCCCAACGTGGAAATGATCGCCTTTGCCGACGTCGACCTGTCGGCCCTGGCCACGGCGCGGGTCCATGGCACCGTGCGCAACCTCAAGGATCGTCGTCACGACCTGTACTCGGTGGTGTGGCGCGGTCCCTCGGCGCCGTGAATCGCGTGGTCCCGGCCCTGAGCGACGCGCTGCGGTACGCGACGCGGGGCCGACATGAACGCCTGCACGAATGGATGGCGCGGGCCGACCCGTTCGCGAGCCGCGAGCGTTACCGCCGTTATCTGCGGGTGCAGCACGCCTTTCTGGACTGCGCCGCCGCGTACGGCCCGGCGCTCGATGCAGTACTGCTCGAGCCGCTGGTTTGGCGGTGCATGGCCCTCGACCGCGACCTTGCCGATCTGGGTGCCAGCGTAGCGGCCACCAGTATCCCGGCGGATCCGGTCGAGCCGGCGCATGCTCTTGGCTGGCTGTACGTGAGCGAGGGTTCGACCCTGGGCGCCGCCCTGTTGCTGCGTGAGGCGACCGAACACCTGGGCCTGAGCACCGATTTCGGCGCGCGCCATCTGGCGGCTCCGCCGGCCGGACGCGCCGAGAGCTGGCGCCGCTTCCGGCAGTCGATCGACGCCGTGGTTTTCGACGCGACGCAGCGACACCAGGCGATCAACGGGGCCTGCGTGGCTTTCGACACGTTTGCGAGTCTGCTTGGCCAGCATTTCGAGCTTGAGCCGAATCGGCTGCTGAGCCAAAGCCCGCCGTAATCGGGGCCTGCGAATGCCATCCTCGGGTTAATCCGAGCTGGCAAGCCGCTGCGCGGCCGTTACCGTGAGGCGCCCGCTCAAGCCGAAGCCTCACAATGCCCGCGAAACGTTTGCAACTGCTGTTCGTGCTGACCCTGCTCTGTGTGTTCTGGTGGACGCCGGCGCCGGCCGACAGCACGGTTCGGGTCATGGCCGCCAACATCAGTTCCGGCAACTACCAGAGCTACGACCCCGGCGAGGGCACGCGCATCTTCCAGGGCATCGACCCGGACGTGGTGCTGATCCAGGAGTTCAACTACGGCGACAACAGTGCGTCGACCGTGGCCGCCTGGGTCAGCTCGACCTTCGGCAGCGGCTTCGATCACTTCCGTGAGAGCGGCGCGCAGATTCCCAACGGCGTGATCAGTCGCTGGCCAATCATCGATTCCGGCGAATGGACCGACCCCGAAGTCTCGAATCGTGATTTCGCCTGGGCGCGTATCGACATTCCCGGCGATACCGATCTGTGGGCCGTGAGCGTGCATCTGCTGACCAGCGGCAGCGGCGTGCGCAATACCGAAGCGGCGGAACTCGTCGACTACATCGAGGCGCAGGTTCCCGCAGGCGACTATCTGGTGATCGGCGGTGATTTCAACACCGCTTCGCGCAGCGAAGCGGCGCTGTCGACCCTGGCCGCCGTCGTCGACACCGGCGGCCCGTATCCTGCGGACCAGGAAGGCACCGGCGGTACCAATGCCAGCCGCGCCAAGCCCTACGACTGGGTGCTTGCCGACAGCGATTTCGACATACTGGAAGTGCCGCTGGAGATCGGCGCCAGCACCTACACCAACGGCCTGGTGTTCGACAGCCGCGTGTACACCCCCTTGTCCGAGGTCTCGCCGGTACAGTCCGGCGACAGCGCCGCCAGCAACATGCAGCACATGGCGGTGGTGCGTGATTTCCGCGTGCCGGCCAATGGCGGCGGTGACGACGGTGGTGGAGACCCCGAACCCGGCGACCCGCAAACCCTGCTCGATGTCAGCGGTAGCCTTGCCGAAGGCCGTTGGCGCAACTACACCGTGCAGGTGGAATCCGGTATCGGCGAACTGCAGATCGAGATGACGGGCAGCGGCGACGGCGATCTCTACGTGCGCCATGGCGACAGCTATCCCACGCAGAGCCAGTGGGATTTCCGGCCCTATGAATACGGCAGCGACGAGTCGGTGACGATCAATGCGAGCAGCTCGCCAGCCTTGCAGACCGGACAGTACTGGATCTCGGTCTACGGCTACGAAGCCGCCAGTTTCAGCATCGTGGTCACGGCCGAATAGCATCGGGCACCTGCGTCGTCGTCGGTCGCGTCGGGGCGCGGGCCGGTAGAATCGCGCGATGCGATTTGACGACGACGACATCACCCCCCTCATCGAAGGCCTCAAC
Source organism: Gammaproteobacteria bacterium (assembly GCA_022599775.1). Classification (GTDB taxonomy): domain Bacteria; phylum Pseudomonadota; class Gammaproteobacteria; order Nevskiales; family Nevskiaceae; genus Banduia. Next base: position 37,763 of record JAHZLQ010000029.1, on the reverse strand, counting down.
GACGCCCAGCGCGAGGCCGTCACCGCACCGCCGGAACACCGATTGGTGCTGGCCGGTGCCGGCTCCGGCAAGACCCGCGTGCTGGTGCACCGCGTCGCCTGGTTGATCTCGGTCGAGAACACTTCGCCGCATTCGGTGTTGGCGGTCACCTTCACCAACAAGGCCGCCGCCGAGATGCGGCATCGTCTGGAACGGCTGCTGGACATGCCGGTACGCGCGCTGTGGGTCGGTACCTTCCACGGCATCGCGCACCGCATGCTGCGCCTGCATCACAAGGAAGCGCGCCTGCACCAGAACTTCCAGATCATGGATTCGGACGACCAGCTGCGTTTCATCAAACGCGTGCTGCGGGGGCTCGATCTTCCGGAGGACCGCTGGCCGCCGAAGACCGTCACCGGCTGGATCAACGCGCAGAAGGAAGAGGCGCGCCGCCCTGAGGACTTCGACGACCGCGGTGATTTCTCGCAACGCCAGCTGGTGCGCATCTATAGCGCCTACCACAATGCCTGCGAGCAGGCCGGGCTGGTCGATTTCGCCGAACTGCTGCTGCGCGCCTTCGAACTGTGCCGCGACGATCCCGCCATCCGCCAGCACTACCGCAGCCGCTTTCGCCACATTCTGGTCGACGAGTTCCAGGACACCAACACCCTGCAGTACAAATGGCTGCGCGTGCTTGCGGGCGATTCGGGGAAGTTGTTCGTGGTGGGTGATGACGATCAGTCCGTGTACAGCTGGCGAGGCGCGCGCGTCGAGAACATCGTCAAGTTCACGCGCGACTTTCCGGGCAACGAAGTGGTACGTCTGGAACAGAACTACCGATCCAGCGGCACCATCCTCAAGGCGGCCAATGGTCTGATCGCGCGCAATTCCGAGCGCATGGGCAAGCAGCTGTGGACCGACGCCGGGGAGGGCGAGTCGATCCAGCTGTACGCGGCGTTCAACGATCTCGACGAATGCGATTTCGTCGTCAGCCGAATCCGCGAAGCGCACGAGCGCGGCACGCCCTTGCAGGACATGGCGATTCTGTACCGCTCCAACGCCCAGTCGCGTGTACTCGAAGAGGGCCTGATCCGGGCGCGGCTGGCCTATCGTATCTACGGCGGCCTGCGCTTCTTCGAGCGCATGGAAATTCGCGACGCGCTGGCCTATCTGCGCCTGATCGGCAATCGCGATGACGATCCGGCCTTCGAGCGCGTGGTCAACACGCCCACGCGCGGCATCGGCAACACCACCATGGAACGCCTGCGCGCGGTCGCGCGCGAGCAGGGTGTGTCGTTGTGGAATGCCGCGAAAACCGGCGCCTCGGCGCTGGGTCGTTCGGCCGGCAACGTGGCCCTGTTTCAGGATCTGGTGGCGCGTCTCGCGCGTGAGGCCGAGGGGCAGGCGCTCGGCGTGGTGATGGACCGCGTGATCGAACAGAGCGGTTTGCGCGAGCATTACAAGAAGGAAAAGGGCGAGCAGGCCGAGGCGCGTCTGGAGAACCTCGACGAACTGGTCACCGCCGCGCGCAGTTTCGAGGACAGCGCCGAGGACGACCTGCCACCGATGACCTCGTTCCTGACGCACGCCGCGCTGGAAGCCGGCGAACGTCAGGCCGGCGAGGGCGAGGACTGCGTGCAACTGATGACGCTGCACGCCGCCAAGGGACTCGAATTTCCGACGGTGTTCATGGTCGGCCTGGAAGAGGGCCTGTTCCCGCATGTGCGCGCCGTGCAGGAAGGCAATATCGAGGAGGAACGCCGCCTGTGCTACGTCGGCATCACCCGTTCTCGCCGGCAGCTTTACCTGTCCTATGCGGAACTGCGGCGCCTGCACGGCCAGGAGCAGGTGTGCATGCCCTCGCGCTTTCTGCGAGAGATCCCCTCGGAATGCGTACTGGAAACGAGACCGCGCAGCGGTACCTCGCGCCCGGCTTTCGCGCCGCGTAGCGCCGGGCTCGGCAGCCGCTTCGCGGGAGAGCCGCCGCGCAACGGCTTGAAGCTGGGCGCACACGTGCGTCATCCGCGATTCGGCGAAGGCGTGATTACCGCCTTCGACGGCGAGGGCGATCGTGGCCGGGTCGAGGTCTCGTTCCGGGATGTCGGCAGCAAATGGCTGATTCTGAGCCTGGCCAAGCTGGAGGCGGTCTGAGGCGATGGCCTGGATGCTGCTCGCGGTGGCGTTTGCCGCCGGGCTGATCGCCTGGCCGTTTCTGCACAACGCGCGTGAACAGCGCCGCCTGCGGGCCTTGCAGGCGCGGCCGATCGAACCGGCCCGCTGGGCGATGCTGCGCGCGGCGCTGCCGGTACTCGACCGCCTGAGCCCGGAGCTGCGCGCGCGCTACGAGCTGCGCCTCAAGGAATTCCTGGCCTACAAGCGGTACTACGGCTGCGACGGGCTGGAGGTCAGCGAAGACATGCGCTGGCTGATCGCCGCGCAGGCCTGTCTGCTGGTGCTGCGGCCGGAGTCCGGAACCTTCCCCTCACTGCGTTCGGTGCTGGTGTATCCGTCGGTTTTCGAGGTGCCGCCGATGCCGGCCCCGGTGGAGTTCGGCGAGTTCGAATTGGTGGACGACGAAGCCGACGAACGTATCGGAGAGTCCCACGACAGCGGTCGGGTGATTCTGTCCTGGGCCGATGTGGAAGCGGCGCTGGACGGTGATCCGGTCAATGTCGTCGTTCACGAATTTGCGCATCAGCTCGATGCGAGTGATGTCGGCGCGCCGCAGCTGAGCGACTACACGCGTTGGAGTGCCGTCATGCAGGCCGAGTACGACCGCCTGCACGAGCAGGCTTCACCGGTGCTCGACGACTACGGGCTCGAAGGGCCGGGCGAATTCTTCGCGGTCGCGAGCGAGGCTTACTTCCAGCAGGGTGCCGCCCTGAAGCGCTGTCACGCCTCCCTGTACGAATTGCTGCGCGGCTTCTACCGGATCGACACGGCGTAGCGGATTTCCGTTCAGGCACTCGCCAAATCCAGCAGGCTGATCGCCTCGGCATCGAGTTCCACCTGCGTTGCCTTGACCAGCGCTTCGAAGTGCTCCGGCTTGGTGGCGCTGGCGATCGGCGCCGTGACCGTCGGTCGTTGCAGCAGCCAGGCGATTGCGACGGTCGCCGGGCTCAGGCCGAGCCGTTCTGAGACTTGGTCCAGTGCCTGCAGGATGGCGACGCCGCGATCGGTCATCTTCGAGGCCACCATGCCGGCGCGGGCCTGTCCCTCGAGATCCTCGGGCTTGCGATACTTGCCGGTGAGAAAACCGGAGGCCAGCGCAAAGAACGGCAGCACGGCCAGGCCTTCCTGCGCGCACAGTTCGGCCAGGCCGCCCTCGTAGTCCGCGCGGTCATAGAGGTTGTACAGCGGCTGCAGCGACTCGAAGCGCATCAGGTGGTGCTTGCGGCTGGCGCCCAGGGCCTGCGAGAGTTCGTCCGCCGAATAGTTCGAGGCGCCGAGCGCGCGCACCTTGCCGGCGCGCACCAGGCGGTCGAACGCCTCCATGGTTTCCTCGATCGGCGTTGCCGGGTCCGGCGCATGTGCCTGATAGAGATCGATGTAGTCGGTCTGCAAACGCTTCAGCGAGGCTTCGACGGCCTGCTCGATGTACCTGGCGCTCAGGCCCGAGCGGCCTTCGCCCATGCTTTTTCCGCACTTGGTGGCGAGCACGATGCGATCACGCTTGCCGCTTCGCGCGATCCAATTGCCGAGCACCGTTTCCGATTCGCCGCCAACGTGGCCGGGAACCCAGCTCGAATACATATCCGCGCTGTCGACGAGGTTGAAGCCGGCGTCGACGAAGGCGTCGAGCATCGCGAAGGAAGCCTTTTCATCCAGCGTCCAGCCGAACACATTGCCACCGAAAGCCAGCGGTGCAACCTGAATGCCGGAGCGGCCGATCTCGCGCATCTGCATGGTCGATTTCCTAAAGTGCGGCCCGATGTCAATCTATCAGCATGCGGGTGCGGCCTGAAGCGATACTGACGGTGCGCCACGGATTCACGCTTGGCTCGGCAGCAGCGCGAGCACGCTGTCCGGTTTGTCACCGTCGCGTACCCAGTCGCGCATCGCCAGCAGGTCGGGCTGCAGATAGCGGTCCTGGTCCACGAAGGCGACGCGGCCGCGTACATCCTCGAACACCGCTTCGACCGCTTCGGTCGAACGCAGCGGCCGGTGCAGTTCCAGCCCCTGGCAGGCCGCCATCGCCTCGATGCCGACGACCTGGGCGACGTTGCCGGCCAGCGTCAGTGAGCGACGCGCCCCGTGCGTGGCCATCGACACATGATCCTCCTGGTTGGCGGAGGTCGGGATCGTGTCCACGCTCGCCGGGTGCGCCATCATCTTGCACTCCGAGACCAGCGCGGCGGCCGTGACCTGCGCGATCATGAAACCGGAATTGAGCCCGCCCTGGGTCACCAGGAAGGCCGGCAGGCCGCCGTTGAGCGAGGGATCGCACAGCATCGCCGTGCGCCGTTCCGAGATCGAACCGATTTCGGTGGCGGCGAACGCCAGGATGTCGGCTGCGAACGCGATCGGTTCGGCGTGAAAGTTGCCGCCGGAGATCACCTCGTCGGTGTCGGCGAACACCAGTGGATTGTCGGACGCGGCATTGGCCTCGATCTGCAGGATCGCGGCGACCTGGCGCAGCTGGTCGAGAATCGCGCCCATCACCTGTGGCTGGCAGCGAATGCAGTAGGGGTCCTGTACACGCGAGCAGTTGATGTGGGATTCGACGATGGTGCTGCCTGCGATCAGGCCGTGCAGCACCCGCGCCACCTCGATCTGTCCGGACTGCCCGCGCGCGGCGTGAATACGCGGATCGAAAGGCTTGATCGACCCCTGGATCGCTTCCAGCGACAATGCGCCGGCCAGCAGTCCGGCGCCGAAGGCATCCTCGCTTTCGAACAGCGCTGCCAGCGCCATCGCGGTGGACACCTGGGTGCCGTTGAGCAAGGCCAGACCTTCCTTGGAGGCCAGTTCGATCGGCGCCAGACCAGCGACCGCCAGGCCTTCCAACGCTGGGCGCTGCTGGCCGCTGATTCGCACTTCGCCCACACCCAGTAGCGCCGCGGCGAGATGCGCCAGCGGCGCAAGATCGCCCGAGGCACCGACCGAACCCTGCGAAGGGATGATCGGCAGCACGTCGTGGCGATACAGCGTCAGCAGGGCCTCGACGACGTCCGGCCGGACACCGGAGCAGCCGCGCGACAGCGACACGATCTTGGTGGCGAGCATCAGGCGTACCACGGCGTCCGGCAGTGCCGGCCCCACGCCGACGCTGTGCGAGAGCACCAGATTGCGTTGCAGTTCGGCCAGTCGCGCGGTTTCGATCGAGGTCTGCGCCAGTCGGCCGAAACCGGTGTTGATGCCGTAGACGGTGCGGCCGGAGGCGACGATGCGGTCCACGGTTTCGCGCGAGGCGCGGATTGGCGCCCAGGCCGAGTCGGCCAGACGCAGCGGCGGTGCCTCGCGGTAGATGCGGCGCAGCTGCCTCAGTGAGACCTGTCCGGGAATCAGGGTTTCTAGTGATGTCATAGGTGCGCGTCAGAGATAGAGAGCTGGGTTCAAACCCAAGCCTGCAGATTGCCATCGACCAGCCGCCACAGATACCAGCTGGCGACCGAACGATACGGCGCCCAGGTCTCGCTCAGCGCCAGGGTTTCGGCGTCGCCGAGCTTTTCACCGGCGTGATAGATGTGGTTGATCGCGCGGCGCAGGCCGACATCGCCCATCGAGAAGATGTCGAGTCGATCGAAGGCGAAGATCAACACCATTTCCGCAGTCCAGCGTCCGATACCGGGCAGGGCATCGAGCACCTCGATCGCCGCTTCGTCGTCGAGTGTCGCCAGTTTCGGGAACGACAGGCGGCGGCTGGCGCGCGCCTCGGACAGGGCATGCAGCCAGCGCGCCTTGGCATTCGACAGGCCGCAGGCGCGCAGGTCCTCCGGTGTCAGCGCCAGCAGTGTTCGCGGCGTGAGCTTGCCGCGCACGCCGGCACGGACTTCCACGCGCGCCTGGATGGTGTCGGCGGCGCGCACAGAAAGCTGCTGCGAGATGATCGATGTGGCGATCACGTGAAACGGATCGCGCCGCCGAGCGCCGAGCGCGCAGGGGCCGTGGCTCGTGATCAGGCGCTTCATGTGCGGATCGACACGCTTGAGGTAGCGCTCCGCTTTGCTGATGACGGCGGGTTCGATCATGGGCGTAACGCCGGGGATGGAGCGCGTAGAATGCCGGAACCATTCGAAAACGGCTCCACCCGGACGCAGCCATGCTCGAGAGCTTCTTCTTCACGATGCGCAGCGCAGGCCTCAAGCCCTCGTTGCCCGAATACCTGACATTGCTCGAAGCCTTGTCCAAGCACGTCGCGATCTACAGCATCGACGACTTCTATTTCCTGTCGCGCGCCACCCTGATCAAGGACGAATCGCAATACGATCGCTTCGATCAGGCCTTCGCCGCGTACTTCAAGGGCGTGCAGACCCTGGGCGATGAAGTGTTCGGCGCGGACATTCCCGAGGAATGGTTGCGGCGCATGGCCGAGAAGCACCTGTCGCCCGAGGAGATGGCGCAGATCCAGGCGCTCGGCGGGCTCGACAAGCTCATGGAGACGCTGCGTCAACGCCTGGAGGAGCAGAAGGAGCAGCACCACGGCGGCAACAAGTGGATCGGCACCGGTGGTACTTCGCCATTCGGGCACAGCGGCTACAACCCCGAGGGCGTGCGCATCGGCGGCGAATCCAAGCACAAGCGCGCGGTCAAGGTCTGGGAGAAGCGCGAGTTTCGCAACCTCGACGATTCGGTCGAACTTGGCACGCGCAACATCAAGGTGGCACTGCGTCGTCTGCGCCGTTTCGCACGCGAGGGCGCGCAGGACATCCTGGATGTCGATGACACCATCCGCAGCACCGCCAAGAACGCGGGCTATCTCGATCTGAAGATGGTCGCCGAACGCCGCAACGCGGTGAAGGTGCTGCTGTTCCTGGACGTGGGTGGTTCGATGGACCCGCACGTGCGCGCCTGCGAGGAACTGTTCTCGGCCTGCAAGACCGAGTTCAAGCACCTGGAGTACTACTACTTCCACAATTTCATCTACGAATCGGTGTGGAAGGACAATCGCCGCCGTCAGTCCGAGCGCATTCCGCTGTACGACGTGTTGCACCGCTATACCCCGGACTACAAGGTGATCTTCGTTGGAGACGCCACCATGAGTCCCTACGAGATCGCGCAACCGGGGGGCTCGGTCGAGCATTGGAACGAGGAGGCCGGCGCCACCTGGATGCGGCGACTGATGCAGACCTTCCCGCATCTGGTCTGGCTCAACCCCGAGCCGGAACGTTTCTGGGACCACACGCCGTCGCTGCGGATGACGCAGGAGGTGATCGGTGCCGACCGCATGTTCCCGCTGACGCTGGACGGCCTCGATCGCGGCATGCGGCGACTGATGCACTGAGGCGGCGGTTCGGTGTTCGTCGCTTCGCGACCGAGCCATGAGCGCAGCGAGCCGATAGAATGCATCGGGCCGAGGGACCGGCGGGCATCCAAAGAACGATAGGGGAGAGCGACGATGGGTACATCGGTGATGGCGGTATTGCTGTTCACGGCATGGACGCTGGTGGTGGTGGCGATCGTGCTGCTGTGGCGCGGCTTCGAGATTGCGCGAGGGGTCCCGGCCAATTCCTGGGGACGTGGCGCCGAACGCGATCGCCCCGGGCTGGTCAAACGCGCAGAGCACGCGCACATCAACTGTCTCGAAAACCTGCCGGTGTTCGCCGCCATCGTGATGGCGGCGGTGTTCAGCGACAAGAGCGCCGTGACCGATGGTGTGGCGATGTGGGTGGTCTACGCCCGCGTGCTGCAAAGCGTGATGCATCTCATCGGCACCTCGCAGTGGCTGGTACTGCTACGCGCGACCTTCTACTTCGTGCAGGTGGCGCTGTTTGTCTACATGATCGTGGGATTGCTCTAACTTGCGAATTCGTCGCCTGATCAAACGCTGGTTGCTGCTGGGTTTTGCGGCCTTCGTGCTGCTGGTGCTGCTGTCCAATCGCTGGGTCATCAACAGTACCGATGCCTATGTGTTCGAGGATTGGTCGCTGATCCCGGCCAACGAGGTCGGCATCGTTCTTGGCACCAGCGCCTACACCAAGAGCGGCGCGTTGTCAGCGGACTTCCGCGGGCGAATCGACGCGGCGGCGCAGCTCTATGAACTGGGCAAGGTGCGGCATCTGGTGGTGTCGGGCGCCAATCCGGATTCGACCTACAACGAGCCACGCCGGATGTGGCAGGAACTGGTCAAGAAGGGCGTGCCGGCGAGTGCGATCACCATGGACTTCGCCGGTTATCGCACGCTGGATTCGGTGAGCCGCGCCAAGGCGGTGTTTGGACTTGAGCGCTTCACGCTGGTCACGCAGAAGTACCACACCTACCGAGCGGTCTTCATCGGCCGCAAGATGGGTCTGGACGCAATCGCGTATGTGGCGCCCGGTACCGAATTCCGACATCCCACGCGCGAGGTGTTCGCACGCGTCAAGGCGGTGCTGGACCTGTTCCTGCTGCGGACCACGCCGAAGTTCCTGGGCGAGCCGGTTGATATCGAACTGGAACGTGAGTCCGCGGAACCTCAGGTGACCTGACCGACAATGCCCAGTTGCGCCGCAATGCGCGCGGCTTCGGCACGCGAGGAAATCGAAAGTTTGGCGTAGATGTGCTTGATATGCGTGGACACGGTATTGCGTGCGACGCCGAGCCGCTTCGCGGCATCGCCCACGGTCAGGCCTTCGGCCACCGCGGCCAGCACGGCGCGCTCCTTGGCGGTGAGGTTGGCGGTGCCAGCGAGGGCATCGGCCGGCGCGAAATGGCGCAGAACCATTTTCGCCACGGAGGGAGACAGCGGCAATTCGCCGCGGCTGAGCGTGCGCAGTTGCCGCACCAGCGATTCGCGCGGCTCGTCTTTGAGCAGATAACCCTGGGCGCCGGCACGCAGCGCGGGAAAGATATGTGCCTCATCGTCGTAGATCGTGGTGACGATGGCGATCGCTTCGGGGTCGGCCAGTCGCACCAGCGGCAACAGTTCGATGCCCGAGCCATCCGGTAGATTGAGGTCGACCAGTGCCAGCGGCGGCCGGTCGCGCGCCAGTTGCGTGCGCGCCTCAGCCGCGGTCGCGGCGATCGCCACCGAAATTCCCGGAAATGCATCCCCCAGCACCGAGCTCAGCCATGTCTGTGCATCCGGCAAATCCTCGATGATCAGTGCCTTGCTGAACATCGCCATCCCCCCTCTCCGTCAAGTGGGGATTTTTAGCACATCGGCCCGCACCGCGTCCGTCAGGCGCAATTCCAGATGCATGCGCGTGCCGCCCAGTGGCGCCGGTGCCCAGTCGATCAGCGCACCGAGTTCATCGGCGCGCGTGCGCATGTTGTGCAGCCCGCGCCCGGCGCGGGCCGTGAGTGGATCGAAGCCGGTGCCATCGTCGTCGATCGTCGCGGAAAAGTATTTCAGCTCGGCGTGCCAGCGCAGACGCACCTGGATGCGTTGCGCCCGTGCGTGACGGATCGCGTTGGTCACGGCTTCGCGCAGGATGCGCCGCAGGTTCAACGCGATGCGGCCCGGCAGGGCCGGCGCTTCGCCATCCAGCGCGATGTCGATGTCGGCGGCAAGTCCTGCGGCCTCACAGCGGTGTCGCATGTCCTGCTGCCAGGCGCGGACATGCGTATCCAGTGGCGCGTCGGCGGCCGCCAGGCTCAACAGCACGACCTGCAATTCGTGCCGCGCCTCGTTCAGCAGAGCGGTTTGCGTGCTTTCGACGCCGGACCGCGACAGCGACAGCAGCGGTTCGTCGATGCGTTGCCGGAGCTCGGCGGCGAGGCGGGTCCGTTCGTCCTGCTCGCCGGCCCCGAACTGTTCGCGGTAGGTCTTGACCTGTGCGAACAGAGTCCAGAGGCTGTCCGCGAGCTGGATGTCAGCCGGCATGAACACGCCACCACCACGGTTGGCGCCTTCGAGTCTCAGCGCGGCGCCGGCCGGCAGCGCCGGCACCAGCAGGCTGCCGCCGTCATCGGCGATGTCGGCGGCGTGAAGCGGGGCGCAGGCCAGTGTCAGCGATTGTGGCTGAAACAGCTCGGCCAGGGTTTCGCGCCAGCGCTGTTCGACGATCGATGCGCTGCCGGCGTCGACGGCCCGTTCCAGCACACGCGGCAACAGGGACTCGTAGCGCAATCCCCCATGCACGCCGCCGAAACGGGCCCAGATGCGATCTCGCAGAGGCACATGCGCCCAGCCGGCCACAGCCAGGCCAATCCACAATACGGTGGCGCCGTGCATATCGAGCAGTCCGGTGCCGAGACCGTAGATCGCGCACACCAGCAGTCCCTCGCCGATCCAGACCAGAAGCTGTGCGCGGTTCACGTAGAACAGACGGAATCGGGTGATGCCGAAGCCGAGGCCCAGGTAGATCGCGAACAGGGCGATCCAGCCGCCGAGCTGATCGGTCAGTGGCCGCGCGCCGAACAGCACCGGCAGCACCAGCAGCACCACGTAGCTGCCGATACCGATGAACCAGGCCAGCAGAAACCAGCGCAGCATCGCGCGGTCCACGGGGCGCCCGCGAGAACGACGCCACTGCCGCACCGAGATCACCAGATTGGCAACGAAGAACCCCAGCACCGGCAGGCGCAGGCCGAGGTCCAGCGACGGCAACCACTGCAGCGCATGAACCAGCATCGCGAGCACGGCATAGCCGAAGATCAGGCGGTCCGCCGGAAATGGGCTCAGCGCACGTGGGTAGTGCCAGATCAGCGCCGTGCCTCCTCCGACCAGCAGCACCAGACCGGCGAAATGATTGATGCCAAGCAAGCCGGTGAACAGTCGCGGGTCCAGTGCCAGCTCTCGCGTGCTGTAGATCGCGGAGGCGCAGACCATCAACAGGAAGCCGCTGGCGCAGATCGCGTAGTAGCGCGCGGCGCGATCGTTCGGCCGCTGCGCGATGGCGGCGGCGCCGAGCAGCAGCGGAATCAGCGTCAGTGCCAGCTGCGCCCAGAAGTCCCACGGCAGCTCCGAGAGCGGGCGTCCGCGACTCAAGGGATAAGCGATCCGCGTGCCGTTGTCGAATTCGAGTTCCACCGTGTCCGCGCCCAGGCGCTTAGCCAGTGCGCCCTGGCGTTGCAGGAAGGTGCGCAATTCCGTGTAGCGGCGCAGATATGTCGGCTCCGGATCGAGATCGCCGCTGCGCAATTCAATCGCCGGCAGCCCGGCGCCCGCCAGGCTGTGGACCTTACGGGGCCGCGCCTGTCCGGGTGCGTTCACGACCACGCTGCCGTCCACAACCGTGAATTGGCCGCCCAGGCTGGGTTGTGAAGCGGTCAGCAATGCTGCGCCGACGCAGGCGAGTATCCAGATCAGGCCGGCGGCGGCCAGCGCGGCGACCCGCCGCAGGCGGTGCTGTTTCACCTCAGACATCCTCCAGGCTCAGGGCCTGGATCGTTTGTCGCAGGTCGCGCAGCAGCGTGCGCGCCCGCGTCGCCGCCGCGCTGCCCTCGCTGCGGTAGATGAAGGACAGAATCGGCGGAATCACGTCGTCGTGAAGATCGCGCGCCAGCCGCAGGCGTTCGCGGGCGGCACCGCGCGAGGCGGCGAGACGCATGGTCATCGCCTGCTCGAACAGGTCCACCAGCAATTGGGCAAGCCGCTGGTCGCGCGGCCCGAACAGGCGATTGCCGCGGTCCGCATAGATCAACTCGTAGGCGGGTACTTCGGGAAGTGCCGGCAACTGCAGACGCGCGCCGCCGGCGGTCACTGTCGCGGCCGCCGGGGCGATCTCCAGCGCGTGCAGGTGCAGCGGCGCGAAGCTGCGTTTCAGCAGGTTGAGCCAGCGTTGGTCGGCGGTATCGGTGGACTCTTCGTCGAGGCCGGCCGAGAGCGTATCGGCTACCAGCCGCCGAAAGTCGCGCCTTTGAATCCGGCGCGACAGGCGCAGCATCAGGGCTTGGCGTAGCGGGAAGTAGATCCACGCGGCGGCGGCCAGCGCGGCGGCGAGCCCGGCCGGTGAATCCAGGTCCAGCGCGTAAACCAGGGCACCGTCCGCCATCAACACCAGCAGCCCCAGCACGAACCATAGCCAGGCATTGAACACCCAGGGGTCGAGGTCGAACAGGCTGTAACGGTAGACGCCGAACGCGGCGCCCAGATACAGCGCGGTCACGCTGAGCGAGGCGTAATGCTGCGGCAACCACGGCGTGAGACCGAGCAGTGTCGGCAAGGTGTAGGTGCCGATGTAGAAGCCGAAGGCGGTCACGCAAACCAGGAAGAACCAGACCAGGCCGCGACGCACGCGTTGATTGTCGGCATGGCGGCGCCACTGCCACGGAAACAGGATCAGGCCGTAGACCAGCGCAATACCGAAGATCGGCCACAAGCTGGCGGCCGGTGTTTCGCTGAGACGCAACAGATGAGCGCCGCCGCCGCAGGCCAGCAGCACCACCGTCAGCGGCAGGGTGTAGCGCACGCCCGGCAGCGGCGTGGGGTAGTGGCTGACGATGCCGATGGCGCAGGCGGCGAAGCCGAGGCTGAACAGGGTCGTGGCTTGATCGAGCAGGCGCAGCAGTTCGCCGGGGAAGCCGAGTTGGCGTGAGGCGGCGATGGCGGACAGCAGTACGGCGGCCGTCAGCGTCACGCCGGATGCCGCGAAATAGCGCGTCACCGCCGTGCCGGGCCGGAAGGCCCACAGCCCAATCGCGGTAAGGTAGGCGACCGCGGCACACAGCGCGCGCGTCCAGAACTGTTCGCTCAGCGATCCGATCCCACGTCGCTTGGCGACGTCGATGCCGATCTCCTCGCCGTTGTCGAGGATGACCACGGCATGTCCGGAAGCGAGGTGTTGGTGGAAGCGGTCGAGCGTGCCGATGCGCGCATCGTATTCGCGGTACGAGGCGCTCCAGGCCGTGGTTGTCAGTGCGGCGACGAGTGGCTGGCTGTCCAGCGCGACGCCATCGGCATCACGCAGGCCGAGCAGTCGTCGTCCGGCTTCAACCCTGCCTTCGGCCGGGGAGCCGGCCGGTGGTTCGAGCAGGCGCGGTGCACCCTCGGATTCGGCCAGATCCAGGATCAAGCCTGTCCACGGCAGGCGGCTCGCACACAGCGCGGCCGCCAGCAGGGCGAACACGAACAGCACCGTCGCCGTGACGAACACGGCGTGTGGTGCGGGCCTGAATCCCCGATCCCCGATCATTGCCATCTGGGCACTCACTGCTGCGCGGCCGCGATCGTGGCCACCATGGCGTCCGGATCAGAGGCGCGCCAGTATGTCCTCGGTACGCTCGCGCCATGCGCCGTCGGACCGCGCCAGAATCTGCAGCGGAATACGGCGTCGCGTCACATCGTCGAAATCGCGTGCCATCTCGTCCAGGCGCGCCATCACCGCTTCGACCCCGATGAATGGCGAATCCGCGTCCAGTCGTGCGGCCAGGGCCGGCTCGGCCGCGATCAGATCCAGTGCGCGCTCCATGGCAGTCCCGTGACGAAGGCTGAGCTGGCGTGCGGCATCAGTGTCGACGCCGGCCTGGCGCAGGCGCATGACGGCGTCAGCCTGCCAGCCGGCGAAATCGTCTCCGGCCGGTGCGCCCGGCAGGCGCAGCTCGTCGGTCTTGCAGTCGAGCTTTTGGCCGAGCTTGCGACACACCCGATCGACCACGCGCGAGGCGTCGTGGCGCGAGGTCGTGTATTTGCCGCCGATCGGTACAAACAGACCGGGTCGTGGCTCCGAAATCTCGAACTCCCGCGAGACCTTGGACAGCGTACCGGCTTCCTGTGCCTGCAGGGTGCGCGCACCCGAGAACCGTGAGATCACATTCTCCGGCCGCCAGCTCGCGCCCGGCAGCCAGGCCTGCGCGGCGGACAGCAGGTAGCGCTGTTCCTCGTCGTTGGGAACCGCTTCGTCGGGGTGGCCGATCTCGGACTCGGTGGTGCCGACCAGGGTGCGGTGGTACCAGGGAATCACGAAGAACACGCGCCCGTCCTGCGGCGCCGTCAGCAGAAACGCGCTATGGCAGTTGGGGATGCCGGGCATCACCAGGTGCGTGCCCTTGACCAGCTTGACGCGCGGCGCGTTGGCGCCGGCCAGCTCGCGTATCCACGGCCCGACGGTGGCGATCTGGGTGCGTGCACGGATCGCGAAGCGTTCACCGGTTTCGCGGTCCGTGACCTCGGCGCCGCGGCGCCCGTCCTCGTCGAACAGGCGCGTCGCGGCGACGCGATTGGCGCAGACCGCGCCATGCTGCTGCGCCGCGGCGACCACCGGAATCACCAGACGCGCGTCATCCTCCTGGCAGTCGCCATAGCGGAAACCGGCTTCGAGTCCGTCGCTGGCCAGAAACGGGTAACGGCGCATCAGCCGGTCACGCTTGAAATGCTTGTGGCGCTGCACCGGTTGCCAGCCGATGCTGAGCCAGTCGTAGATGGTCAGCCCGGCGCCTAGCTTGAATGCCGATACCCGAGAACCCTTCCACAAGGGCAGAATGAAGTTCATCGGATGCACCAGATGCGGCGCGATGCGCGCCAGCACGCGGCGCTCGATCAAGGCGTGCCGGACCAGACCGAACTCGAAGTTCTCGAGATAGCGCAGGCCGCCGTGAATCAGCTTGCTGGACGATTGGGAGGTGGCGCTGCCCCAGTCGTTCTGCTCGATCAGCGCCACCGACAGGCCGCGCTGCGCGGCGTCATAGGCCGCCCAGGCGCCGTAGATGCCACCGCCGACCACGAGCAGATCGAACTCGCGCTCACGCAGCCCCGAGACCTTGCGAACCAGCGGGAACGCCGGCGTCATGCGGCGTCGTCTGCGGGCGTTTCGGCGGCGCGCGTGCGGCGCTTGCGCGCCGGCTTGCGCGCCATCATTTCCTCGCTGTTGAAATCGTCGACCTGACACACGCGCTCGATCAGCGCATAGCAATGTGCGAGACGGTCGGCTTCGTCCTGCGTCAGCACCGAGGCCTTGGCCGCTTCCTGAATGCGGCGCAGCGGATGCGGGTCCTTGATCACGCCGTCCTTGTGGCTCTTCTGCACACGCTTTTCCAGCGCCGCGCAGTCGTTGACCGCCTGCATCGCGTGGTGCAGCAGCCCGGCTGGGTAGTCAAGTTCGTTCGGCGTGAACACGCGCGCGAACAGACGTTGGCGCACGCTGCCGGGTTCCATCATCAGTTCGGCGATGCGCATCTCGATTTCGTCGTGAGGCGCCCGTGCGTGGCGGCCCAGCGGAAACACCAGCGCGCGCAGCAGCCAGGCGGCGGGCCGCATCGGCAGATGCCGCAGCACGCCGTCGGCGTCCGCCTCGATGCTGGCCCAGGCGGTGTCGCAAACCCAGTGCAGCAGCGGCAGGTCCTCGACCGGCGAACCATCGCCTTCGAACTTGCGCAGCGCCGCGCTGACGACATACAGCTGGGACAGGATGCCGCCGAGACGCCCCGAAATCGCTTCGCGGAACTTGAGGCTGCCGCCGAGCAGCGCCATCGAGGAATCCGACAGCAGCGCGAAACTCGCGGCATAGCGCATCATCCGCTGGTAGTGGATGCGCGTGGGGCCGCTGACCGGCACTTTGGCGATGCGGCCGAAGCACAGGCCCAGCACCAGCGAGCGCGCCGCCGCCGACAACACGTGGCCGATATGCGCGAGAAAGGCGTTGTCGAAGTCGACGAGTCCGCGCGCGGCGTTGTCGTCATTGACCGCGCTGATCTCCTTGAGCACATACGGGTGGCAGCGGATCGCACCCTGGCCGAAGATCATCATGCTGCGGGTAAGGATGTTGTGGCCTTCCACGGTGATGCCGATCGGCGTGCCCTGATAGGCGCGCGCGATCCAGTTCGATGGCCCCAGCATCACGCCCTTGCCGGCGTGCACATCCATCGCCAGCTTCACGGTTTCCTGCGACATTTCGGTGCAGTAGGCCTTGGCGATCGCCGAAGGCACCGAGGGCTTGGCGCCGAGGTCGACGGCGCCGGAAGTCATGCAGCGCACGGCCTCGCTGGCGTAGGCACGCCCGGCGGCGCCGGCAATGGCCTGCGCCACGCCTTCGAAACGACCGATCGGCAGACCGAACTGGTAGCGCACACGGGCATAGGCGCCGGTGGCGTAGGCCGCGAACAGGCTGACGCCGGTGGTGTTTGACGGCAGCGAGATCGAGCGGCCCACCGCCAGGCATTCCATCAGCATGCGCCAGCCTTCCCCGGCCATCGCGGCGCCGCCGATGATGAAGTCCAGCGGCACGAAGATGTCCTTGCCGCGCAAGGGGCCGTTGACGAACGGATTGTTCAGCGGAAAGTGGCGGCGGCCGATGTCCAGCCCCGGTGTGTCGCTGGGGATCAACGCGCAGGTCACGCCGACAAACTCGCCTTCGGCGGTATCGCGGTCCGGCAGCAGCCCTTCCGGGTCATACAGTTTCAGCGCGAGCCCGACCACCGTGGCGACCGGCGCCAGCGTGATGTAGCGCTTGTCGAAGTCCAGACGCATGCCCAGCACTTCGCGGCCCTTCCAGTTGCCCATGCAGACCACGCCGGTATCCGGAATCGCGCCGGCGTCGGAGCCGGCCCAGGGCGAGGTCAGGCCGAAACAGGGGATCTCCTCGCCGGTGGCGAGCTTCGGCAGATAGCGGTCCTTCTGTTCCTCGGTGCCGTAGTGCATCAGCAGTTCAGCCGGGCCGAGCGAATTCGGCACCGCGACGATCGAACTGGCGGTGGCGCCGCCGGGTGAACTGGCGATCTTGGCGAGAATGCAGGAATGCGCGTAGGCCGAGAATTCCAGGCCGCCGTAGCGCTTCGGGATGATCATGCCGAAGAAGCGCTGTTGCTTGATCAGGTCCCAGGCCTGTCGCGAGATGTCCTGCTCGATATGGGTGATCGCCCATTCGTCGAACAGGCGGCACAGGTCTTCGACCGGCCCGTCGAGAAACGCCTGTTCGTCGGCGCTGAGCGTGGGTGCCGGATAGCCGCGCAGGCGGTCGAGGTCCGGTTGACCGGTGAACAGTTCACCTTCCCACCACACCGTGCCGGCATCGAGCGCGACGCGTTCGGTCGGGGAGATCTCCGGCAGCACGCGCCGGAAGAACGCCAGCGCCGGGCGCGTGATCCATTCCTGGCGTAGCGTGGTGTTGTTCAGCGGCACCAGGATCAGGACCGCGAGCACCGTCAGCAGCAAGAACACCCAGAACGGACCACCCAGCAGCACGAACACGAGCAGCGAGGCACCGACCACGATCGTGGTCTGCGTGAGATTGAGACGGTGATAGGCGACAGCGATGCCGACCACCAGGAAAAACAGGATCCAGAGCACAGCGTCCCCCGCTCTAAGCGAACGATTCAGCCGAGGATAGGGGGGGCTTGGGCAAGGCACAACCACCCTTCGCCTGCAGCTTCGGGTGGCAGGCCACTCTGGTGCCACTCCATCGGGGGGCGAACGGGGACGGGCCGTTCAGTCCTGCAGAAACGACAGCACGTGGTCGGCGAACAGCTGGGGCGCTTCGCAATGCATGAAATGGCCGACGCCGGGCATCTCGATCTGGTCGTGATTGAGCATGAACAGATGCTCCTGGCCGAGAAACATCTCGCGGCCGATGCAGCCGTCGTCGGCACCGTAGATCACGCGCGTAGTCACCGGTACCGGCGCCATCAGCACGCGTTGCGCCGAAACGTCGGTCATCAGCTTCGGCAGCGCACGGTAGTAGCCGAGTACGGCGCGGCGCCGCTTCGCATCGCGCAGGGTCGCCAGCACCGGTGCCAGATCGCCGTCGGTGAAGATCCAGTCCGGAGACCATTCCTGCACGAGTGCCGCGAGCCGTTGCGGGTCGCCGAGCCAGGCGTGGCCCCCCGGCCATTGAAAACGCAGCATGTAACGCGAGCGCTGAAGCTGCTGCGGCGTCGGCCGCAGCATGAACCGGCGCAGGTGCGGCACGGCGGCAACGACCAGCCGCGACACGGTCTGTGGCGCCAGTCCGGCGGCGGCGTAGCCCGCCACCGCACCCCAGTCATGGCCGACGATACAGGCGCTTTCGGCGCCGAAGGCCTTGATCAGCGCCAGCGCATCGCGTCCCAGGTCGAGCGCGCCATAGGCCGCGTTTGCCGGCATCCCGCTCGGCGCGTAGCCGCGCATGTAGGGGGCCACCGCGTGATAGCCGGCTGCGGCCAAGCACTCCAGCAGCGGGCGGAAGCTCTGGGCCGTATCCGGAAAGCCGTGCAGGCACAGCACCAGCGGACCATTCTCGGGTCCGCTGCTGAGATAGGCGAATTGCACCCCATTGGCGGTGACGCGTGGAGTCGAATCGTCCGTGCTCGGCGAAGGCCTGCTGTCCATATCGGGGTTCGATGCGATTTGCGGATCGAGGATACGCCACTACACTGCCCGGCCTGTCCCCAAAGCTTGAGGAGTCGTTGTGGATGCTCTGCTAGAAAGGCTCACCGATGTCGACACCATGATGACCTTCGTGCTGCCGGTGATCTGGCGTGTCATCGCCGCCCTGTTGACGTTCGTGATCGGCCGCTGGGTCGCCAAGCTCATCGTCCGCCTGGTGCGCAAGGTGATTTCGCGCAAGGAATCGGACCCGATGATCGTCAATTTCGTCGGCAACGTGCTGTATGGCATTGCGCTGGCGATCGTGGTGATCGCCGCACTCGGCAAGCTCGGTGTCGATACCACCTCGGCGGCTGCGGTGCTCGGCGGCATGGCGGTGGCGGTCGGTCTGGCCCTGCAGGGGCAGCTGTCCTCGTTCGCCTCCGGCGTGCTGTTGATCATGTTCCGGCCGTTCCGAGCCGGTGACTTCGTGCAGATCGGCGGCACCATGGGCGTGGTCGAACACCTCAAGATCGTGGTGACCGTGCTGAAGTCCCCGGACGGCCAGGAAGTGACGCTGCCGAATTCCTCGGTCTGGGGCAACACCATCACCAACTTCAGCATTCGCCCGATCCGCCGCGTTGATCTGGCGATCGGCATTTCCTACAACTCCGATCTGCTCAAGGCCAAGAACCTGTTGCTGGATCTGCTCGCGAATGAGCCGCGGTTCCTCGAAGACCCTGCCAAGACGGTGCATTGCACCAACCTCGGCGAAAGCTCCGTGGACTTCGCGGTGCGCGGCTGGACCAACAGCGGCGACTGGTGGAATACGCGCTGCGACATGATCGAGAAGATCAAGCTCCGTTTCGACGCCGAAGGGATCGAGATTCCGTTTCCGCAGATGGACCTGCATGTTCGCGATGTGCCGGAACCGCCGGAAGACATGCCGTCAAGGGCGGCCTGAGATAGAGGCGGCTGATGCAATTTGGCTGCTAAATCTGATGCAATTTGGCTGCTAAATCTCTGGTTTGGGCTGGGCTAACAGGTCTAGCGCTTTTTGGCCGTCGTTGAACCATGCTTCGTCAAAGCCATCGGCGAGCAAAACGGTTCTACAGTGGCAGAGGCCCGCCGATCTTGCCCGTTCGACGTATTTGTACAAAGTGTTCTTATCTTCGGAAAGGATGTAAGGGACACCTTCACTCGTCGCTTGCGCGATCAGCTGCAGGTCCGTTCGCACGGCAACCCTGCTGTCGCCATCGTCCCTACGTCCCATGAGTTGAGAACAAAGTTCGCCGCTCTTTGAGGCATGCAGTATGTTGAACGGCACAATCTGGAATGTCCGCAGCGGCAGGTCAGTCACAGCTTGTTTTTGGGCAAATTCTGCTAGCGCGAGAGTTGATACGTAGAGCGGGGTTCTTGTCCGCAGCGAGTGTTCAAAGTACGTTCGGGCTGCGGAGTGGTTGGGACGAGAATCGTCAACAAGTGAGATAAGAAAGCTTGTGTCGAGCAGGAAGGCCGCAGTCATGAGCCCCCCCTCTGCATTTCGACCCACTCGGTTGCGTTGGGTACATCGGCCCACGCTACTCGGCCTTTTGCAACCATCTCATCGAGTTCATTAGCCTCGAAAGATGAGGAGTGCGGGACGAATTCCAGCAAATGGATATTGCGGATTTTGCCGGTGACAATATCTTCCTCGGCTTTGACACGCAGCATTGCGGAGCGATAGACGAGATTTTTTTCCTCGTCCCGCAATTGCCCTAGGTTCGTCGAGACTGTGAGGTTGGTTCCGTCTCGAAGTTTCAAGTGAAGGTTCGGCTTTATTCCGCCTAAGTCCATCACATCACCGTGAATATACTTTTCTACGGCAACCCAGATGGCGTTTTCATGGCGTTCTAATCGAGTGCCGGAGTGGATTTGTATGGGTTGTCCTGATTCAGGTAAGAGGCCATATCTGCGGGTTTGTATACGCTGGGCGGCCTTCTGCCATTCCTCGACGACTTCCGCCCGTTTCGTGTCCATGTCGTCGAGGTTTCCGTTGGCGAGCAGGGCAATGTCTGAGGCGAGCCCTGATACCAGCACCGTTGTGGGCAGGACCAGTTTGTAGGAGCCCTTTTCGATGCTTACGCGCAAGCTATCGAGGTCAATGTCGGAATGTGTGCCCTTGAGGAATCGGGCAGTTTGTTCATGGAACTGGTTTAGCAGGCCGACGGGCATAGAAGACGGGGCTATGGGGTCGCCATTGACCACATCGTCCACCACAAACTCTAGTCGATCCGTCATATCTAGTCTCTGTGCTTCAGTGAGGCATACTGCCGTTTGTAGATTGGCAAAGGAAGTGGTTGAGGGCGTCTCCGAATGTAGCGACGTTTATCTTCTTGTAGGTTTGCGCTGCGGAGCGTGCATCCCACAAGGACTCAAATGCCAATAGTCCCGATATGGCTCCTAAAAGCTACTTGTAATCATTGGTGCCGGCTGAGGGAATCGAACCCCCGACCCACTGATTACAAATCAGTAGCTCTACCATCTGAGCTAAGCCGGCACGCGATCACGCAGTTTAACAGTCAGCCGGGTCGCGGGAAATCGCTTGTGGCGCGTCGGCGTGACCTGGAAGGTCGGGACGCCACCATCGAAAGGTGCTGGTTCTTCCTGCGTGCCATATTCCAATCGCGGCCGGTTGCGACTGTGGGGTGCCTGGAGCCTGTATTGAATGACAGGGACGTGTTGCGGCCACCACGCTACACTCAAAGGCCCATCGCTCGAACGGAGCACGATCATGCTGAAACAGTTTCGGATTTTGTGGATTTCGCTGAGCTTGCTCGCGGCCTTTCTGATCGCGGCCTGCGACAGCCCGACCGGACCGGCCGATCCCGGCGAGCCGGACACGCCCATGGAGCAACCTGTGCCGGAACCCGCCCCGACTCCTGCGCCCGCTGCGCCCAAGCCAGCTCCGGCACCCGCGCCCAAGCCTCAGGCGGCTGCGCCTGTACCGGCGCCGGTCTGCGCGGATTGCGGCAGCGTCAGCTCGATCGAGCCGGTGACGGAGAAGGGGGCGGGCAGCGGTGGCGGAGCTTTGGCCGGTGCCGTGGTCGGTGGTGTGGTCGGCCATCAGTTTGGCGGCGGCAAGGGCAAGGATCTGGCCACGGTGGCGGGTGCCATCGGCGGTGCCATGGCCGGCCATGAAGTCGAAAAGCGGGTCCGCTCGACCAGCTACTACCGCGTAACGGTGGCGATGGAGGCCGGCGGAACACGCGTGGTGGAGGTGACCGATCCCGCCGGTCTCTCGGTCGGAAGCAAGGTTCGCATCGTCGGAGAGAACCTGCAGTTGATGTGATTAATGGCCATGTCGCAAGCGCACCCCGCAGAATGAATCTGCTGCGGCATGGCCGTTGCCCCTCACCCACCGCTCGCATTCGCGAGCGGTCCCCCTCTCCCGCAAGCGGGCGAGGGGAGGTCGGCATCACGCGACGCGTGATTCACGTTAATGTGGCGGTGTTCGGGACGCGTCAAAGGGAATTCTTGACCTGGCAGCGACGAGGGAAGAAATAGTCGTGTGGATCGTGGAAATACTGTTCTACGCCGTAGTGGCGGCGGTGCTGGTGTTTGTCGCCTACCGCGAGTTTTTTTCGACTTCGCATCGAAAGCAGCGTGAGGTGAGGAAACTCAACGAGAAGCGTCGTTTCGAACGCCGCAACAAGGAACGGGACGATCGTCGGCAGAGAAACGATGGGCCTCCGGATGGGCAGGAGCGTCGCCGAGGGACTCGCCGCTGAAGCCGTCGAACCCGATGGCGCCAATGAAGAAGGGCCGCCCGGCGGGGCGGCCCTTCTTCTTGAAGCCGGGCGGGGGGCCGAGCGCTCAGAGGCCGGCGTCGGCGCGCAGCGCCTCGGCGCGATCGGTCTTCTCCCAGGAAAACGCGGTGTAGCGCGTGCCGTCCGCCTGCGTGATCTCAACCGGCTCCCGACCGAAATGGCCGTAGGCCGCCGTGGCTTGGTACATCGGGTGCAGCAGGTTGAGCATGGTCGTGATCGCGTAGGGACGCAGGTCGAAATGACGGCGCACCAGCGCTTCGATCTTGTCGTCGCCGATCTTGCCGGTGCCGAAGCTTGTCACCATCACCGAGGTCGGTTCGGCCACGCCAATGGCGTAGCTGATCTGGACTTCGCATTTTTCGGCGAGGCCCGAGGCGACGATGTTCTTGGCCACGTAGCGTGCCGCGTAGGCGGCGGAGCGGTCGACCTTGGACGGATCCTTGCCGGAGAACGCACCGCCACCATGTCGGGCGTAGCCGCCATAGGTGTCGACGATGATCTTGCGGCCGGTCAGGCCGCAGTCGCCCACCGGGCCGCCGATGATGAACTGGCCGGTCGGGTTGATGTGGTACTGGGTCTTGGACGTCAGCAGTTCCGGCGGCAGCACGTGCTTGACGATCAGTTCCATGACCGCTTCCTTGAGGTCGGCCTGCTTGACCTCGGGATTGTGCTGGGTGGAAAGCACCACCGCGTCGATTGCGCTCGGCTTGCCGTCGTCGCCATAGCGCAGCGTGACCTGGCTCTTCGCGTCCGGACGCAGCCACGGCAGCAGACCGGACTTGCGGGCTTCGGACTGTCGTTGCACCAGGCGGTGCGAGAACAGGATCGGCGCGGGCATCAGCGCATCGGTTTCGTTGGTGGCGTAGCCGAACATCAGGCCCTGGTCGCCGGCGCCCTGATCTTCCGGCTTGGCGCGGTCCACGCCCTGCGCGATATCGACGCTCTGTTTGCCGATGATGTTGAGAATGCCGCAGGTGGAGCCGTCAAAGCCGACGTCCGACGAGGTGTAGCCGATATCGAGGATCACCTTGCGCACCAGTTCCTCAAGGTCGACCCAAGCGCTCGTGGTGACTTCACCCGCGACGATGGCGACGCCGGTCTTGACCAGGGTTTCACAAGCCACGCGCGCGAACTTGTCCTTGGCCAGGATCGCGTCGAGAACGGCGTCCGAAATCTGGTCGGCGACTTTGTCCGGATGGCCTTCGGAGACCGACTCTGATGTGAAAAGGTACTCGCTCACTGCATGCAACCTCGCTGGGATCGAAAACGCTTAGGCAGCTCCGGAAGAATCGCCGGAATGAACAATCCGTTTATCCGGATAGGCGGATATTCTATCGTTACCCGGACCAGAGCACTATAGGTGTGAAGGCGTGTGATTGCGATGACGGACCCGGTCTTCCGGCTGGGGCGCGGCCGGGTGCGGCGCTTTAACAAAACTTTACAAGCTGTTAATAGTATTTTCTTTGCAGGTTTTCGTAATCAATAGAAAGAGTCTGTCTGTATGCAGCGGTAAATTCCGGCACGTGCGTTGCTGCAGGGAGTCCAGGGATATGGAAAAGCGGGAAATTCGGGAATCGGCCCATGCGAATGGCCGCACCGATCGAATGGAATAGCAAGCCAGCCTTCGGAACTGGCGAATCGGGGAGGGGCAGGGATGCGTATAGGGAATCGGCTGCTTGCCATGCTGGCGGCCTGTCTGGTCTGTGTGGTTTGTCTGCAGGCGCGGGCGCAGGGTGAATCGGATTCGGGGCGGGCCACGGACGAGGACTTCGAGTTTTCGTCGGAGCCGGCGCCCGAGTATTCGGAGATCGAGACGATCAGCGTCGCGGACGAGCCTGTGGCTCCCTTGCCGCCGCCGGCCGAAGATCCGGTGCAGCTGGGCGATGTCATGGTGACCTCGCAAAAGTTCAAACAGACGCTGCGTGAAGTCCCGGCATCGGTGACGGTGCTGGACGGCGAGTTTCTGAAGCAGGCCAAGATCCAGACGATCAACGACATCAACGGCTACGTGCCGAGCACCCAGGTGCGGGTCACCCCGTTCGCTGGCGAGGTCCGCATCCGCGGCTATGGCACGCCGCCGTCGAACCTTGGTTTCGAGTCCTCGGTCGGCGCCATCGTCGACGATGTCTACTACGGCCGCACCGCGTTCCTGTCCGCGATCCTGTTCGACATCGACCGCTTCGAGGTCGTGCGCGGTCCGCAGGGCGCGTTGTTCGGCAAGAACACGATTGCCGGGGTCCTCAACGTGGCGACCACGCCGGTGCAGGACTATCTCAACGGCGACTTCATGTTCACCGCGCAGGACATCGATACGCGCGACGTGCGTTTCGGGGTCACTGCGCCGCTGGCGCCGGACTTCGGGCTGCGCTACGCCGGATCGATTTCGCGTGACGAGGGTCTTTACTACAACACCACATTGGATCGTCCGGAAGGCAACGTCGACGCCGTCAGCAGCCGCCTCAAGTTCGAATGGAAGCTGAGCGATACCTTGACGCTGCGTCCCTCGGTGTTCGTCTCCGATCAGAGCGCCAACAGCAATCTGTTCCAGCTGGCGAAGGTCACGGATTCGATGCTCACTTTCCTGCAGACCTACGATGCTGGGGTCGAGGCCGATGCCAGCAACGAACGACTGTCCTCGAACGTGGATTCCTATACCGACACTACGCTGTACGGCGCGCAGCTCAATGTCGACTGGGAGCTGTCGGGCGATATCACCCTGAACTCGATCACCGCCTACGCGGGCTACGATCTGCGAGAGCGTACGCTGGATTTCGACGCCTCGCCCGCGCCGTTCCTCAAGTTGAGCCAGGCCGACCCCAGCCCCTATGACCAGTACAGTCAGGAGCTGCGTCTGGTGGGTCGTCTTGGTTCTGGCTTCGGCACCAAGCGCAGCGAATTCATCGTGGGGGCCTACGGCTTTTATTCGGACTACAACACCAATGACCGGGTGATCCTGGAAGACATCGAGGCGGCGGCCGGTTACGTGATCGCGGCGCGAGCCGGCGGTACACCGGGCGGCGGTTCCCCGGCGATCGGCACGATCCTGGGCGAGCTGCTGAATCTGATCGGCCCGTTCACGCCGGACCTGCCGTTCACCAGCGAGACCGCCTTGCTGACGCTCGACCAGCAGACCGAGTCCTATGCCCTGTTCGGGCAGATCACCAGTTATCTGACCGAGGACTTCGCCGTCGTCGCCGGGCTGCGACTCGGGCAGGAAGACAAGGAAGGCCATTTCGTTTCCGACGGAGACGGCGCGATCCTGTTGCCGATCGTGACGGGTCAGGCCGATCATGTCTCCGATCTCAGCCGCAGCGAGTCCGAGGTTTCTCCCAAGTTTGGCGTGAAGTACGACATCAATGATCAGATCTCGACCTATGCGATCTGGGCGCGCGGCTACAAGAGCGGCGGCTTCAACGCGCTGCCGTTCAACGACGAGAACCTGGAATTCGACGCGGAGGAGGCCGACAGCTACGAGCTCGGTCTGAAATCGCGCCTGTTCGGTGGCGTATTGCAGGCCAATCTCGCGGCCTATCTGACGGACTTCGATAATCTTCAGGTCTCGACTTTCACCGGCACCACCTTCCAGGTGCTCAACGCTGCCGCAGCGCGCTCGCAGGGTGTCGAAGGTGATCTGCGCTGGCTGTCGCCGTGGCCCGGTACGGAACTGCGCGCGGCCTTCGGCTACAACGATGCCTATTACCGCAGCTATCCCACCGCGCCGGCACCGGCCTCGTCGAGCGAGGATTCGCAGGATCTGACCGGCCGCGAGCTGGCGCTGGCACCGAAGTGGACCGGCAGCCTCACGCCGACCGTCGGCATTCCGAGCTTCTGGCCAAGCTGGGGCTTTCAGTTGGCCGTCGACTATCTCTACACCAGCGAACGCTATCTCGATGTCGACCTCGATCCGGTGACGCTGCAACCGTCGACCGAGGTGATCAACATGCGCCTGTCGGCCGGCGCCATCACCGGCGCCTGGAGTCTGAGCTTCGGGGTCCAGAACGTCACCGAGGAAGTGATCCTCGGGCAGATCACCGACGTGCCGGCCGCACCCGGCAACTATCAGGCGGTGCGCACCAGTCGCGGCCGTCAGTACTACGGGGTTCTGCGGTTCCAGTTCTGAGGCGGGACTACAACTCGTTCTTGATCAGGCCCATGCGCGCCGCTTCCAGGGCCGCTTCGGCGCGGCTGGATACATTGAGCTTGCGGTAGATCGTCTTGACGTAACCGGCCACGGTGTGGCGCGTGACGCCCAACTGTTCGGCGACTTCGCTGA
The DNA here is from genome assembly GCA_022599775.1 of Gammaproteobacteria bacterium. Taxonomy (GTDB): domain Bacteria; phylum Pseudomonadota; class Gammaproteobacteria; order Nevskiales; family Nevskiaceae; genus Banduia. The sequence goes on along the minus strand of JAHZLQ010000029.1, from coordinate 11,404 downwards.
GTCGCAGCCCCTTGGCGATCAGCGCCAGGGTTTCGAGCTCGCGCTGGGTCAGCCGGCTGTCCTTGGGTGTCACCGGTGTCTGGCTGAAGACCCGCAACAGGCGCTTGGCGATCGTCGGCGACAGCGGCGGCTCACCGCGGTCGATCGCCTGAAGAGCGCCCACCAGACGTTCGACCGGCTGGTCCTTGAGCAGGTAGCCCTGGGCGCCGGCGCGCAGCGCCGGAAACAGGTGTCGGTCGTCGGCATAGATCGTGGTGACAATGCAGATGCAGTCGGCGGCCTCGGCACGCAACTCCTCGATCAACTCGATACCGGAACCGTCAGGAAGGTCCAGGTCCACCAGCGCGATTTCCGGTGCGGTGGCACGCGACAGGGTACGTGCCGCGTCCAGGCTTTCGGCAACGCGGACACGCATGCCGGGAAAGGCCACCAACAACGCCTGTGACAGCCATTCGGCGGTGCTGGTGAGGTCTTCAACGACCAGGCCCTGTTGCAGCATTTTAGTAAGCCTCCACCGAATGTGCTCCCAGTCTGGGGCAGGCCACGCGAGACTGTCACCCCTTGCTTGGGGGAGCGTTCCGGATCGGTACGCTCAGCGTCAGCGAGACGCGATCGCTTTCACCGCGCAGACGCAGTTCGGCTCCGAGCCGACGTGCCCGGCTGCGCATTCCACGCAAGCCGTTGCCCTCGGTCCAGTGCATTGGTGCAGTGGCTGCACCATCGTGCTCCACACCGAGTATCAGCACGGTGCCGTTGATGTCGAAACTGACGCGCAGCCGCGTCGGCCGGGCGTGTCGCAGGGCATTGCTGACGGCTTCGCGCAACACGCGCGCCAGATTCAATTGCTGTTGCGGGTCGAAGCTGAAGTCCGGCAGCTGCATGCTTTCGATCCATTCGACGCGCGCACCGGCGGCCTCGCAGCGATCATGCAGCTCGCTGCGCCAGTCGGCCAAGGCCTCGTTGAGCGGTTGCGGCTTCGCGCCGAGTGCATAGACCACCATGCGCAGGCTCGACAGCACCTCACGGATCGCCAGCGCCGACTCGGAATCCGAGCGATGCAGCAGGGTCAGCAGACGTGCGCCGACATCGTCGTGCAGGTCGGCGGCCACGCGCGTGCGCTCCTGCTCGACACCATGCTCGACCGCGTCCTGATAGGCGATCAGCCGTTCCAGCACCACCCGCACCGCGTCGGCCAGTTGGATATCTTCACGGCGGAACAGGCGATGGCCATTGTCGGGCCAGCGCACCGTCCAACCCGGCCAGCGGCCGATGCCCGGCACTTCCAGGGCGACGCCGTCGTCGATGATGCGGATCTGCTCCGGGGATTGATCCAGCGGCGTCATTTGCAGTGGCTCGAACAGGCGTCGCATCGATTCGGGCAACAGGGCCGCGGCCTCCAGCGGTGAATCGGCGATCACCTCGCGCAGCAATGTCGGCACATCCCGAATCTGGCGAACGCCGATGCGCCGCAGCAGCATCGTGGTCAGCCACTGGCGGGTCGGGAAGTAGATCCAGCCGGAGATCGCCAGCGACAGCGCCAGCGCGGTGGGTGCTTCCAGATGAAGCAGCCAGACGAAGATCAGATCGAGCCCGATCACGAAGAAGCCGCCGACCACCGCGCCGACCGCGCGAAACCACCAGGTCTCCAGATCGAACAGGCGATAGCGGGCGATGCCCAGCGCCAGACCCAGCGATACCAGCATCAGCAGACCGAAGGCGTAGGCCTGCATGCGGCTCGAATCGAAACCGGCCATCGCCGGAATCAGCACCAGCAACAGGAAGGCGCCACTGCCGACGAACCAGGACATCAGGAACCATTGCATCGCGGCCCGGCGCAGCGGGTCGCCATGGGTGCGGCGCCACTGAATCACCGCGAGCACGCTGTCCGCCACATAGCCAGCGATGATCGAACCGGTGACCATGCGGTTGCCGTACGGCAGCACCTGCATCACGTCCGCCAGCCAGATCAGTGCGAACACCGCAAGCAGTGAGCGGCCGAGATAGCGCGGCGCGATCACATCGGGATAGCGGCACAGCACCAGTACGAATCCGGCGCAGCAGCTCAGCGCGCCGAGATGATTGATCGACGACAGCGGACGAAACAGCTCTGCGGGCAGTGCCAGTTCGCGCGTGCTGTAGATCGCGGCCGTGGCGGCCATCAGCAGGGTGCCGAATCCGGACAGCGCCAGCGCGCCCGCGGCCGGTTGCTGGCGGCGGAATGCCCAAATGGCGGCGCCGACCATCCACGAGCCGATCGCGCAGCTCAGCTGCATCCAGAACGTGAACGGCAGCGTCGTGATCGGTCGGTGATCCTGGGCCTGCATCGAAATCCGGCGGCCGTCCTGCAGGTGCAGCTCGATCGACGGCGCCCGCAGCAGTGCGGCGAAGCGCTCCTGCCGCTCCATGAAACGATTGAACGACGCGTAGTCCGCGAAGGGCACGTCGGGTTCCTGCGTCAGATCGCTGCCGTATAGCGGCAGGGCTTCGGCGCCCGGCAGGCTCAGCGCCTGCAGGTGCTCGCCCGGCGTGATGTCGATCTCGCGATCGCTCAGCGCTTCGATCCTGGGTGCGGCATCCGGCATTTCGGGTGCCAGGCGCAGCCCGAGCCAGGGCTGGCGGGTGGCCAGACTCAGGCACAGCGTGATCACCAGCATCGAGAACAGCGCGGCCGTCCACAGTACGCGTGACGGGGGCAGCAGCCGATCGAAACTCGCGTTCACGCGGCGTCCTGGCCGGAGGCCTCGGGCGTGTCATGGTTTCGGGAAAACGGCCGTTGCATCGTCATGGGTTTCGGCATCGGGAGCCGAAGGATAGCCGTACGGCGTCGGCAGGACTGCGCTCTGGGTCTCGATGAGATGGCCTTGCCGGAGCGGTCGCAGGGTGCTCGCCCTACACTGCGCCTTCGAAAGCCGGTCGCGCGCCTCGGTGCGGCTGGCCCGATGCGGGTACCACGCGCATGACACGAACTTAGCCTTGCAGGCCCTTGCATGAATCTCATCCGGGAAACGCCCGAGCCGACGCCAGATCCGCTGCCTGCCGGATTCTGGCGCGCGCTCCTGCGCAACCTTGGCGCAACGCTGCGGATCGCCGCCTTCCGCCGTTTCGAGGCGTCCTGTCTCGATTCGGGCGCCGCGCAACTGACTGCGCTGCTGGCGCTGAGCGCGCTGTTCGAAGCGGCCGTGGCGGCGCTGGCCTACGCGCCGGCCATGCAGTTCAACCCCTGGGCGATACGAGGGCTGGCTTTCGATTTTCTGCTGCTGCTGGCGGCCGGCGCGTTCGGCGCTCGGCGCGCCGGTGCCGTATCCGCGCTGCGCGCCTGGATGCCGCTGATGATCGGCCTCGGCCTGTCGGTTTGCTTCGGTCCGCTGTCGCTGTTGTGGACGCTGGCCTATCGTCTGGTGCCGGACATCGGCAACACGCCATTGCCGCTGATCGTCAGCCTGGTCCTGAATGCCTGGTGGCTCTGTGCCGCGCTGCGCGGTTTGGACCGTCTCGATCCGCAGGTGTCGGCGGGGCGAGGCATCGCCGGCATGGGTTTCGTGCTGGTGATCCTGTCGGCCTGGCTGATTCCTCGCCAGTATTGGTTTTATCCGGACTATCCGCAGGAGCCGCGACCACGGCTTTCGGGCGAAGTCGTCAGCGAAGTGGTGCTCGATCTGCAGCCGCGATTGCTGGCCTCGGCGCTCGACGCGCTTGCGCCGCAGCGGCCGGGCCGGGTCGACAGCTATTTCGTCGCGTTCGCGCCCTATGCCGAAGAGGACGTGTTTCTGCGCGAAAGCCGCGTGATCCGCGAACTGATGGACACACGCTTCGACACCGCCGGCCGTTCGCTGCTGCTGGCGAACAACGACCGCAGCCTGCGCGAACTGCCGTTGGCCACCGGCAGCAATCTGCGGCGTGCGCTGGCGGCGATCGGGCAGCGGATCGACCGCGATGAGGATCTGGTGATTCTCTACCTCAGCTCTCACGGCACGGCGTCTCATGAACTGGTGACGCGCTATCCGCCCTTGCGGCTCGGCAATGTGCGCCCCGAAATGCTGCGAGCCTGGCTCGACGCCGCAGGCATTCGCTTTCGCGTGCTGGTGATCTCGGCCTGCTATTCGGGTGGTTTCGTCGGCCCGCTGCGGGGCACGGACACGCTGGTGATGACGGCCTCGGACGCCGAACACACGTCATTCGGCTGCGGTAGCGAATCGGACTTCACCTACTTCGGCAAGGCCGTGTTCGACGAACAGCTGCGCCTGACGCACTCGTTCGAAAACGCGTTTCACGCGGCGCTGCCGATACTCAGGCAACGCGAGGCGGCGGCAGGCGAGCGCTTTTCCAATCCCCAGATCGAGGTCGGGGCCGGTGTCCGTGCGCCGCTGGCGCGCCTTGAACAGCGGCTGGACCGCAGCGGACAGTAGTGCGTCCGCGACCTTGCTCCTATCCTGTGACGATGAGTACCGAAACCCACGGCGAAGTATCTGGCCGCTGCGTGCCGCGATGACGAGCCTGCACGCCTGGAGCAATGCACGTATCGCCGGCATCGCGGCACCGGCGACACTGCTCGCGCGCGGCGAATCGATCGAATGGGTCGGCGCGAGTGTCGATTGTCCGCCGTCCTTGCGGCCCGATTCGACCACGGACCTGGGCGGCGCCTGGATGCTACCGGCCTTCGTCGACTGCCATACCCATTTGGTCTACGGCGGATCGCGGCTGGCCGAGTTCGTATTGCGTGCGCAGGGTGCGAGCTATGCCGAGATCGCGCAGGCCGGTGGCGGTATCGTTTCCACGGTGCGCGCCACGCGCGCGATGTCCGAAGCGGCGCTGCTGGCCGCAGCGCTGCCGCGCGCACGCGCCCTGCTGGCCGAAGGCGTGACCACCTTGGAGATCAAGTCCGGCTACGGGCTCGATCTGGAATCCGAGCGCAAGATGCTGCGCGTGGCGCGTCAGCTGGGGGATGAACTTGGAATCGATATCCGCACCAGCTTTCTCGGCGCGCATGCCTTGCCGCCGGAGTTCGAAGGCCGCGCCGACGACTATGTCGATGAACTGTGCACGCTGATGCTGCCGACATTGGCCGCCGAAGGTCTGGTCGACGCGGTCGATGCCTTCTGCGAGCACATCGCGTTCACGCCGGGGCAGGTGGCTCGCGTGTTCGAAACCGCGCGTGACCTCGGGCTGCCGGTGAAGCTTCATGCCGAGCAGCTGTCCGACCAGGGGGGTGCCGAACTGGCGGCGCGGTTTGGCGCGCTGTCCTGCGAGCATCTTGAATACGTGTCCGAAGCCGGAATCCGCGCGATGGCCCAGGCCGGCACCGTGGCCGTGTTGTTGCCGGGTGCGTTCTATTTTCTGGGCGAGACACGCAAGCCGCCGGTCGCCGAGTTCCGGCGTCACGGCGTGCCGATGGCCGTCGCCACCGATCTCAACCCCGGCTCATCGCCGATCGCCTCGATCCTCACGCCGTTGCACATGGCCTGCACGCTGTTCGGCCTGAGCCCGGCCGAGGCGCTGGACGGGGTCAGCGTGCACGGCGCGCGTGCCCTGGGTCTGACCGACCGCGGCCGTCTCGAAGCCGGAGCGCTCGCCAGTTTCAGCCTGTGGTCGTTCGACGAGCCGGCCTCGCTGGCCTATGAACTGGGCCTGCATCGACCGACGCAGGTGGTACATCGCGGCCGCGTCGTTCACGCAAACGGGAATATCGGCTGATGAAACAGCACCCGACCTACGCGCTGGACCTGCGTGATTCCCCGCTGCTGATCAGCATGCCGCATGCCGGTACCGAGCTGCCGGCGGATTGGACCCAGCGCTACACCGAGGTGGCGCTCGCGGTTCCGGATACCGACTGGCACCTGCCGCAGCTCTACGACTTCGCCGAGGTTCTGGGCGCCAGCACGCTGTGGCCGCGCTACTCGCGCTATGTCGTCGACCTGAACCGCGATCCCAGCGGGCGATCGCTGTATCCCGGCGCCTCCACCACGGAACTGTGTCCGCTGAGCAGCTTCGCGCAGGCGCCGCTGTACCGGCCGGGGCAGGCACCGAGCGACAGCGAGATCGCAGATCGGATCAAGGACTATTTCGATCCGTATCACGATGCGCTGCAGGCGATGCTGGCGGCGCTGCGGGACCGCCACGGCTACGCAATCCTGTTCGAGGCGCACTCGATCACCTCCCGCGTGCCGAGATTCTTCGAAGGCCGTTTGCCGGATTTCAATTTCGGCAGCAATGCGGATTCCACGCTGCCGCGCGACATCACCGCCGGGCTGTGCCGGAGGGTGCAGGCCGATGCGCGCTGGAGCGCGATCGCCAATGGTCGTTTCAAGGGCGGTTACATCACACGCCACTACGGCCAGCCGGTCGAACGCGTGTATGCCCTGCAACTGGAGCTGTCGCAGGCCGTCTACATGATCGAGGACGGTCGCTACGGCTACGACGAGGCCGTTGCCGCGCCGGTGAAACCACTGCTGCGTGAACTCCTGCAGCACTTGCAGGACGACGTGGCGCGGCTGTCCTGAGCGGCCGCGCCATCCACTTACGCCGCCTGCGGTTCGTGCAGCCGGTTGTTGCGGTAGTCGTCCAGCGCCTGCTCGATCTGTTCGCGCGTGTTCATAACGAACGGTCCGTACTGCACGATCGGCTCGCGCAGCGGCCGCGCCGCCAGCAGCAGCACCCGTGCGCCATCGGCACCGGCTTCGATCGAAACGAGATCGCCGTCACCCAGCACCGCCGCGCTGCGCGGTGGCACCGGCTTGCCGGCGACGCTGAGGCTGCCTTCGTAGACGAACACGAAGGCCGTGTGCCCGCGCGGGATCGCCTGCTCGAAGCGCGCACCGGCCGGCAGATGCAGGTCGGCGTACAGCGGATCGGTGCTGACGCCCTGCACCGGTCCGTTGAGCGGCTGGCCGGCGATATCCAGCGAACCGGCGATCAACCGCACCTGTCCGCCGTCGGGCAGCGCCGCCTCGGCGATTTCGGAGGCCGGAATATCGCGCCAGGCCGCCGGCTTCATCTTTTCCGCGGACGGCAGGTTGATCCACAGCTGGAAGCCGCGCATGCGGCCCTCGCTCTGCTGCGGCATTTCCGAATGGATGATGCCGCGCGCGGCTGTCATCCACTGCACCGCGCCGGGTCCGAGGTCGCCGCGATTGCCGAGGTGATCCTCGTGGCGCATGTGGCCGTCGAGCATGTAGGTCACGGTCTCGAAGCCGCGATGCGGATGCGCGGGGAAGCCGGCCAGATAATCGCGCGGGTCGTCCGAGTAGAACTCGTCCAGCATCAGGAACGGGTCCAGGTAGAGCCCGCGTGTCGAACCGATCGAACGGCGCAGGCGCACACCGGCACCGTCCGCCGTTTCCACGGCCGGGATGACTCTCTGCAATGTTCTGATCGTGCTCATCATCGGTCTCCTGAAAATGATCGAAGGGGATGCCTGGACCCGACGCGACTCAGGCGGTCAGGCGGACGATATTCGCGCCCGCATCGTCGAGCGCCTTCTGCACCGATTCCTCACCAAGCGCGAGCCCCTCGGCGTAGACGAACTCGATGTCCTTGAATCCGAGGAAGCCCAGAAACGTGCGGATATAGCCGGTCTGCGTGTCCGCCGGCGTGTCGCGGTAGTGGCCGCCGCGCGCGGCGAAGACATAGACCTTCTTCTCGCCGAGCAGGCCTTCCGGTCCGTTCGCGGTGTAACGGAAGCTCACACCGGCGCGGGCGATATGGTCGAAATAGGACTTGAGCTGCGAAGGAATGCCGAAGTTGTACATCGGCAGGCCCAGCACCACCACATCGGCTGCGCGCAGTTCCTCGATCAGCGCATCGGATTCGGCAACAATCGCCTTTTGCGCTTCGGTACGAGCTTCCGGCGCAGCCAGGAATGCCTGGAAACGCTCCGCGTCGAGATGCGGAATCGGATCGCTGCTGAGGTCGCGAACCACGACTTCGTCCTGCGGGTGCGTCTGATGCCAGGCTTCGACAAAGCTGTTGGCCAGGGTCGAGGACTTGCCGAGGTCAGCAAACAGACTGCTCTTGATCTGAAGAAGCTTGCTCATGACGAACTCCGAACGATGTGTGGAGCCTCATTAAACGATTGCGCCGCACGATAAAAAAGCGCAAATTTTCGCTGAAATACATCGAATGGATTGATTATGAGCGGGCCCCGAATCAGTCTCGACCAATGGCGCGCCTTTGTCGCGGTGGTCGACGAAGGCGGCTACGCCCAGGCCGGTGCGTATTTGCACAAGACCCAGTCCAGCGTGAGCTATGCCGTGCAGAAGATCGAGCAGGTGCTGGAGCTGCGCCTGTTCGAGATTCTCGGGCGGCGTGCGGTGCTGACTGAATCCGGAAAGTTGCTGTACCGACGTGGCCGCGCCCTGCTCGACGAAGCGGCCCGCGTGGAAAAGGCCGCCGGTACGCTGGCGCGGGGCTGGGAGCCCGAGCTGCGTCTCGCGGTGGAAATCGTGTTTCCCACCTGGCTGCTGCTGCAGGCGCTGGCCCGTTTCAGCGACGAGATTCCCGATACCCGCATCGAGCTCTACGAATCGGTACTCGGCGGCACCGACGAGCTTCTGCTGGAAGGACGCGTCGATTTCGCCATCGGCTCGCACGTGCCGAGCGGATTCAACGGCGATCTGTTGATCGAATTCTATGCAGTTGCCGCCGCGGCGCCGCAGCACCCCCTGCACCAGCTCGGCCGCGACCTGACGGTGGAGGATCTGCGCGAGCATCGCCAGATCCTGATCCGGGACTCGGGGCGCGAGCGGACCCGCAGCACCGGCTGGCAGGGCAGCGAGCGGCGCTGGACCGTGAGTCACAAGGCGACGTCGATCCGCGCGGTGACGATGGGCATGGGCTATTCGTGGTTTGCCGAGGAAATCATCCGGGACGAGCTGGCCAACGGTCAGCTCAAGCCCTTGCCGCTGCGCGAGGGCGCGCGCAGGCCGATCCCCCTGTTCCTGATCTATGCCGACCGCGACGCGGTCGGCCCGGGCTTGCAGCGACTGGTCGAGATCCTGCGCGAACAGATCGGCAGCTGTCCCGGTGCCGTATCCGCATAGAACTTGCTGGCCGAGCATATTCACCGTAAGGAAAAGCTGATGCTGGAAGTGCTGGGGCGCATCGCGTTCGGGTTGTTCGGAGTGGCCTGCCTGGTCGGGGTTACCGCCCTGTGTTCGCAGCAGCGCCGCGCCATCGACTGGCGCTTGGTGCTGATCGGGCTGGCCATGCAGATGGTGCTGGTGATTCTGCTGCTGCAGGTGCCGGGGCCGCGCGAAGTGCTGGCGCTGCTGGCGCGCGGCTTCGTGGTGTTGCTGGGTTTCGTGTCGGTGGGCACCGAGCTGCTGTTCGGTGAGTTCGCCGACACCAGCAAATATGGCTTCAATTTCGTGATGAACGTGCTGACCACGGTGATCTTCTTCGCGTCGCTGTCGGCCGTGATGTACCACCTGGGTGTCATGCAGCGCGTGATTCGCGGCATGAGCTGGGTCATCACGCGCTTCGTACGGTTGTCCGGGGCCGAGACCATGTCGGTCTGCGCCAATGTCTTCGTCAGCCAGACCGAGGCACCGCTGGTGATCAAACCGTTTCTCGGCGCGATGACGCGCTCTGAGTTCTTCACAGTGATGGTTGGCGGCATGGCGACGATTTCAGGCGGAATGATGGCGGCCTATGTCGGTCTGCTGGGCGGAGAAGATGTAATCGCCCGCCAGTATTTCGCCACGCACCTGCTGACCGCCAGCCTGATGGCGGTGCCGGCGACCTTCGTCATCGCCAAGATACTGGTGCCGGAGCGCGAGACGCCACTGACGGGTGCCGAAGTGCATGTCGAGATCGAACGCACCACCGCCAATGTGGTCGACGCCGCGGCGACCGGTGCCGCCGACGGACTCAAGCTGGCCTTGAACATCGGCGCGATGCTGCTCGCCTTCGTCTCGCTGATCGCCCTGATGAACGCGCCGCTGCAGTGGCTGGGCGAACTGGCCTGGAGCGGTGGTGGTTCGATCAACGCCTGGCTCAGCGAGGTCTGCGGTCGTCCCACGGAATTGTCGATGCAGACCGTGCTCGGTTGGCCGATGGCGCCGGTGGCCTGGCTGATCGGCGTGCCCTGGGAGGATGCCGGCCTGGTCGGGCGCTTCATCGGCGAAAAGATCGTGGTCAACGAATTCGTGGCCTACCTAGATCTGTCGGACAATCTTGGTGCCTTGCAGGAGCGCAGCCGCCTGATCTCCACCTACGCACTGTGCGGTTTCGCCAATTTTTCGTCGATCGCGATCCAGATCGGCGGGCTCGGCGGCATCGCTCCGGAACGCCGCCACGACGTGGCACGACTGGGCCTGCGAGCGGTCTTCGGCGGCGCAGTCGTGACCTTGTTGACGGCGACGATCGCCGGGGTGGTGGTGGAGTTTTAGTGCTTTTCGAATGTACTTATCTCTCGCGCGAAGGCGCAAAGTTAAATGCACTAAAGGATATTGAAGTGTCGAAGGTCCTTTGGACTCCTGCCTTGATCCTTCAGCTCTCCGACGAAGTCGGTTGATGTAATGCATAAATGCCTTACACTTGAGGGCCGCAATCAGAAAGGGTCCATCTATGACTACGCTCACGGTAACCGCTAGAGGACAGGTCACGTTCCGCAAGGACGTGCTTCGGCATTTGGGCATCAAGCCTGGCGAGAAGATTGAGTTGTCGCTTCTGCCGGGTGGTGTGGCGATGCTGAAGGTGGCACAGCCCTTGGGCTCGATTCGCGACGTGGCGGCTTGCCTGCGTGGTCGGACCAATGGGCGAAAGCTTACGATCGAGGAGATCGGCGAGGCCATTGCGCAGGCTGGCGTAAACGGTTGATGAAGATCGTCGTCGACACCAATGTCCTGGTTCGCTTCGTTGTCGGCGACGACGATCGCCAGGCGAAAGCAGCGGTTATGGCGCTCGAAAATGCAGAGATTGTCGCGATTGGCGCACATGCGCTCTGCGAACTGGTGTGGGTGCTCAATCGCAGCTACGGCGTCGCCCGACAGGACATCGTGGAGACGATCCGCAAGCTGACGAGCGCGAGGAATGTGGAGGTCGATCGACTGGCCGTCGAAGCCGGATTGGCGATGTTGGAAGCGGGGGGCGACTTCGCCGACGGCATCATCGCTCACGAGGGCCATTGGTTGGGCGGTGAAACCTTTCTGTCATTCGACAAGCAGGCGGTGAAACTTCTGGTGAAGCAGGGCCGCACGGCAAGCCTGCTCTGATTTTGTTCAGGGGTGAGTGACGCGGCTGCCACCAAGCGTTTTCGACCGAGCGCCAATATTTCTTCGAGTTTCTGCGCGAGACCCTTCGCCGTTTAACGTGAATCTCGCGCAGCGAGTCCGCTGCCCCTCGCCCACGACGTGGGAGAGGGGAGGACCGCCCGCGGAGCGGGTGGTGGGGAGAGGGCGGCCTGCCT